>JBIKKU010000039.1:0-13644 GCA_044360245.1 Flavobacteriales bacterium
CGTCTTCCTTGTCGCGCTCAGGCGATTGAATTTTCAGGTACTCCGAGGTGTTGTGAATACGTTCGATCAGTTTGCCCTTAAACCAAACCGTCTTTCCGGAAGCATGAAAAAGAGCATCACCTTTTTTCGTGTGCACAATGGCCTTATCGCCCGATGGAAATAAGTCGACACCGTTACCATTCAGAGAATCCCCTTTAAAATTGTATACCGTAGAGTATCCATCTTCGTTTGCCGTAATCAGCATCGAGGGCAGCAATATGTCCATGGCGAAGAAATTTTTTGCTCTACCCAAAACCTTTCCTTCTTTTATCAAAAGAGCGACCTCTCCATTTTCCATCGCCCCATAAAACAAATTCACGTTGATTCTTCCACATTCAAAATAGACACAAGGAAGAATGGGATTCAATTCAGCATCCAGCAAACCCATGCGCACCTTGCCTTTTTCAAGGACTCGAATCCTGTAAAGGTTTTCGGCATAAGCAACCGGTGCATAATCGAAATCGAATGGGAGAATGATTTTTCCGTCAGGCTGACAAACACCGATTTTTCCATCCTTGCGACAAATCACTATGCGCACATTATCCTCCATCACCGTTGCCCATTTTACCTCCTGAGACATGAATGGTTTTCCATCCGGAAAAAACAAACGGTAAGTTTCATCACCTGCGAGGATCAAACCATTTTCCAACTCAAGAATGCGTTTGTAAGGCTGCGAAAAAAGAGGAGTGCCGTTGCGACGAATGGCTGACCATTTTTTTTCATTAGCCAGCATCAGCAAATTGTATTTCCCTGGAATTACCGCATCAAATTGTTCGGGCATGATGCGGTTGGCATTGCGGTCAAATAAACCCCACTTTCCGTTTTTTAAGGCAAAGGGAACCAAGTCGACTGCCTGGGCAAGAGAAACAAACAAACACAACCAAAAAAGAAATAAATACCGCGTGATGCTATAAGAATACACCCGATGAGGGTTACGGTTCAATATAGTTGAAAAAAAGAAACTCCTGAATTATTTAGATTGCAGGAGTTTCGGAAAAAGGTTTAAAAGGTTATCGAATTTCTCCGCCGTTGTTGAAGGATTTGTCTTCGGGAGAAATAAAACACAATTTTCCTTCGGCGTTTTCAGCCATCAGAATCATGCCTTGCGACTCCACACCGCGAATGTTGCGAGGTGCGAGGTTGACAAGAATGCTTACTTTCTGACCAACAATTTCTTCGGGTTTGTAATACTCTGCAATACCCGAAACAACCGTGCGTTTATCTATACCTGTATCGATGGTAAGTTTGAGCAACTTATTGGCTTTTTCAACTTTTTCGGCTGCGATGATTTGTCCAACGCGGATATCCATTTTCGCAAATTCATCAAAGCTGACATTTTCCTTTTGCGCTTTGACATTGGTTTGAGCGGCTTTGTATGCCTTGCGGCTTTCATCCAAACGTGCGGTTTGTTTTTCAATAACCACATCTTCGATTTTCTCAAACAGCAATCCCGGTGCCGGTAAAGTGTGTCCACCAGGGATGTTCACGGTTTGCGAAAGTGCTGACCAATCCAATTTTCCTGCACCCAACATTGCTTCGAGTTTATCGGAAGTGAAGGGGAGAAAAGGACGAAAAGCCACAACAAGTTTGGCGGTAAGTTGAAGCGCATTGAACAAAATTTCCTTGGTGCGTTCTTCGTCGGTTTTCACCAATTTCCAAGGCTCCGTGTCAGCAAGGTATTTGTTTCCTTCACGCGCAATGTTCATCGCCGCAGCAAGCGCATCGCGAAAACGAAAGCGGGTGATGCTTTCCTCAATTTGCGCAACATTTTCCTGAAGTGTTTTTTCGAACAAAGTTTTCTCTTGATCGGTTTTGATGCTGTTCACTACTTCAGGTACAATACCATTGTAATACTTCTGCATCAAGACCAAAACTCTGTTTACAAAATTTCCGAAAATCGCAACGAGTTCATTGTTGACGCGCGACTGATAATCTTTCCAGGTGAATTCACTGTCTTTGGTTTCCGGTGCAATGGAAGCCAAAACATAACGCAATTCATCTTGTTTGTTCGGCAAATCTTCCATGTATTCATGCAGCCATACTGCCCAGTTGCGTGAAGTGGAAATTTTATCGCCTTCGAGGTTGAGGAATTCGTTAGCGGGAACATTTAAAGGCAACAGAAAATTTTGATGCGCCTTCAATAGAATAGGGAAGATGATGCAATGAAATACAATATTGTCTTTTCCAATGAAATGAATAAGTTGTGTATCCTCGCTTTTCCAGTAATCTTCCCAGTTTTTGCCATGGTCGGCAGCCCATTGTTTGGTTGCGGAAATGTATCCGATTGGGGCATCTAACCACACATAAAGTACTTTTCCATCGGCGCCTTCTACAGGAACTTTCACGCCCCAATCCAGGTCACGAGTCATGGCACGTGGCTGCAAACCGGCATCAATCCAGCTTTTGCACTGACCAATCACATGGGTTTTCCATTCTTTGGGATCGTGGTGTTGTTTTCCTTCGAGTGTTCCGTTTTCAATCCATTCCCTAATCCAGTTTTCGTGGCGGTTCATTGGCAGGTACCAATGTTCGGTTTTGCGCAATACAGGAGCTTTTCCGCTTAGTGTGCTTTTAGGGTTGATGAGGTCGGTGGGACTAAGTGAGGTACCGCATTTTTCGCATTGGTCGCCGTATGCATTTTCGTTGCCGCATTTCGGGCAAGTTCCTGTAATGTAGCGGTCGGCTAGGAATTGCTGGTGTTCTTCATCAAAAAACTGTTCGCTGCTTTCTTTGGTGAAGGCTCCGTTTTTTTCGAGTTGCAAAAAGAAATCCTGTGCGGTTTGATGGTGCAACGGATCGGAGGTACGGTGAAAAATATCGAAAGCAATACCGAAATCGGCAAATGCTTTCTGATTGATCTGATGGTATTTGTCGATAATGGCTTGAGGGCTGATTCCTTCTTTTTTGGCGCGAATGGTAATGGCAGCACCATGTTCATCACTTCCGCAAATGAAAGCCACATCCTCGCCACGCATTTTGAGGTAACGCACGTAGATGTCGGCCGGAAGGTAAGCCCCGGCAATGTGTCCGATGTGCAGCGGTCCGTTGGCATAAGGGAGGGCTGCAGTGATGGTGTGGCGTTTAGGTTTGTTCACGGGATGTTGGATTGAGGCTGCAAATTTACGGAATCTTGCGGTAATTGGGGATTTTGTCGCTTCTTCCGAAAATAAATCGCTTTTTCCTTGACATCCGCCTATGCGGGGGACTATATTTGCGGCCCTTTTTACACTAAATCCCGTAAGATTCAATGAAACTTAGCCAGTTTAAATTCAAGCTCCCACCCGAGCTGATTGCGAACCATCCTTCGCAGAACCGTGATGAAAGCCGCATGATGGTATTGCACCGCGACACCAAAACAATCGAACACAAAAAATTCAAGGACATCCTCGGATATTTTGGAGAAGGCGATGTGATGATCCTCAACAACACCAAAGTATTTCCTGCCCGTATGTACGGAAACAAGGAAAAAACCGGTGCAAAAATTGAAGTTTTCCTCCTTCGCGAACTCAACCGTGAAAGCCTCCTTTGGGATGTATTGGTTGATCCTGCGCGTAAAATCCGTATCGGAAACAAATTGTACTTCGGTGAAGACGATTCACTTGTTGCGGAGGTAATCGATAACACTACCTCACGTGGAAGAACATTGCGTTTTTTGTTTGATGGTCCGTATGAAGAATTCAAAAAGACCATCATGTCTTTGGGTGAAACACCACTTCCGAAATACATCAAACGTGAAGTAGAGAAGGAAGACGAAGAACGTTACCAAACCGTTTTCGCCAAACAAGAAGGAGCCGTTGCCGCGCCAACTGCAGGTTTGCACTTCTCTCGTGAACTTATGAAACGTCTCGAATTGCAAGGCGTAAATTTCCCTGAACTTACTTTGCATGTCGGATTAGGAACTTTCCGTTCTGTGGAAGTTGAAGACCTCACCAAGCATAAAATGGATTCTGAACAAGTCATCATTCCTGCCGAATGTGCCGATATGGTGAACTTTGCTAAAGCGGATAAACGTCGCATTTGTGCCATCGGAACCACTGCGATGCGTGCTGTTGAAACAAGTGTTTCTACCGATGGATTCCTGAAGCCATTCGACGGTTGGACCAACAAATTCATTTTCCCTCCTTACGATTTCAGCATTGCCAATAGCATGGTAACGAATTTTCACATGCCAATGAGCACCTTGTTGATGATGGTAACTGCTTTTGGAGGTTATGATTTTGTCATGCATGCCTACGAAGAAGCCATTAAAGAAGAATACCGCTTCTATTCTTATGGCGACGCCATGTTGATTCTCTAAAGAACATCAAATAGAAAAAAAGGTCACCTATCCGGTGGCCTTTTTTGTTTGTGAAAACTTTTGAAAGGGAGACAATAGTCACTGTTTTTGAAAAGGAATACTTCTATTTTGCACGAAATAAAATGTCATGCAAAAAGAATTTTGGAACGAACGCTATGCTGCAGAGGCCTACGCATACGGGACTGCTCCCAATGAATTTTTAAAACACACCATCGATGGTTTTATTACCGGTTCTATCCTTTTTCCTGCAGAGAGTGAAGGAAGAAATGCAGTTTATGCAGCAAGCAAAGGATGGAATGTTTTTGCCTTCGATCAAAGCGTTGAGGGAAAGAAAAAGGCAGATGCCTTAGCCGAGCAAAATGGAGTACGCATGGATTACGTCGTTCCGGAAAAAGAATGGCCTTACAATAAAGAACAATTTGATGTCATTGCCTTGATTTATGCACATTTCCCTGCAGATCAAAAATCCGAAATCCATCATCGTTTGCTTGAATTAGTAAAGCCGGGAGGTAAAATTGTTTTCGAGGCATTTAGTAAAAAGCATCTGGATTACGTGCTGAAAAATCCCGCAGTTGGTGGTCCGCGTGATATAGGAATGCTGTTTTCCAAAGAAGAAATTCAAAACGATTTTTCCGATTGCGAATTTTTAATGCTTGAAGAAACAGAGGTCGAATTGCATGAAGGGCAATACCACAATGGCGTCGGAAATGTTGTTCGCTGCATTGCACAAAAGAAATTTTGAGCTCGACTTGAATTCTCATTTTACCGAAGAAATAAAAAGACTCTTTTACGACCTTTTGGTATCTTTCCTGAACAATGATTCCAAAGTACCTGCCATCCATCAATGTCCTCAGGGGATTAGCATCTTTGATGGTTTGTTTGTTTCATTTTATCACTTATCGAGATTTCAGGTCCGATTTATTTGAGGATGAAGGTTTGGTTTCGCAATTCGGAAATCCTTTGAGCGCCGGTGTATTTGTGTTTTTTGTGGTTTCCGGATTCGTCATTCCATATTCCTTGTGGAAATCAGATTTCCGGTTAAAGCATTTCTTTCGTTTCATCTTCAGATGAAGTGTTCGGATTGAGATTCCTAATTTAAGTTCCATTGTTTTGTACTTATTGGTAGCTCTTGGTTTTTCAATGTATTTGAATCAATCCTTTTCTCTTGAAATTCCTCGTTTATTGGCACATGTGGTGTACATCATTCCTTTTACGGAACATCACTGGTACAATGAGGTTTACTGGACGCTCGCTATTGAATTCCAATATTATGTACTCATGGGATTACTTGTGTTGTGTTTGTTTTCCGAAAGGTCCTTTTGGATGCATTTTGGGTTAATAGCATTTGCCCTTAGCGGAATACTCATGGGAGATAATCGTCTGGTCTTCTACTACGCTCCGGTTTTCTTAATGGGTATCATTACCTTTTTGCATTTTATCCACCGCTTGTCCTTGCCGGTATTTCTAACCTATGCCATGATTTTTTTTCTGATGATGTTTTTCATGCATAGCCTCCTTATCGCTTTGTTCTCCGCATTTACGGTTGTCGGAATATTTTTCATCAAGAAAGAAAACGTAATCCTAAAACAGCTTGGTGATATCTCTTACTCCCTTTATTTGGTGCATGGTTTAAGCGGTATGCAATTGCTTTATTTTCTGGCACCTCATGCTGATAATTTGTTCTTGCGTATGGTAAGTGTTTTCGCTGCACTGTTTTTTTCCTTGCTTGCTGCATGGATTTTTTACCGATGCGTGGAATGGCCTGCTGAACAATGGGCATCGCGTTTCAAATAAAATGGAATGCCGGCGTTCCTTTTCCGTATCTTTAGTCCGTCATGAACACGACCATCATCCTTGTTGCCGGAGGTTCCGGTTCGCGAATGGCGGCTGCTCAACCCAAGCAGTTTTTACCGGTGCATGGTAAGGCCATTTTGCACCATACCATTGAGGCTTTTCACCGTTTCGACCCTACCTTTCAATACCTTATCGTATTGCCAAAAGAGTACCTCGATTTCTGGAAAAATCATTCAGAGATGAAAAAAATTCCGGTAAAGCAAACTTTAGTTGAGGGAGGTTCTGAACGTTTTTTTTCAGTGAAAAATGCCTTGCAACATGTGCAGGGTAAAGGTTTAGTGGCTATTCATGACGGTGTTCGTCCCATGGTAAATAAGCATACCATTCGCTATTGTCTGGAAACTGCGCGCGAAAAAGGAAATGCCATTCCGGTTTTACCCGTAGTTGATTCTTTGCGTGAAGTGCGCGGAGATCAATCGTATCCCATGGACCGCAACCGATTTCGTTTGGTTCAGACACCCCAATGTTTTGATGTAGATTTGATCAAACGGGCGTACCAGCAAGAGTTCGATCCTTTATTTACCGATGATGCTTCGGTGGTAGAAAAGCTTGGAATTCCGATACATTTGGTTGAAGGAAATAGAGAGAACATTAAGATCACAACCCCTTTCGATTTGAAACTTGCTGAAATGTTGTTGAGCTGATTTCCCTTATTGGCAAAGGTTTCGGTTAATTCTTAAATTTCGTTAAGCACACAATTTTTGTCCCCGAATTACCGTGAATCTCAGGAAGCATCAGGCCCGGCCTGAACAATTTATTGCTATCTTTGTTTCACTTGTTAAACCTGTGGCATGCAAGAATTTAAAGCCGGACCATTTCTCGAGCAGATTGAGTTCCCTCAAGACCTCCGAAACAAATTCAAAGAGGAGGATCTTCCTCAAGTATCGGATGAGTTGAGAAATTACATCATCGATGTGGTGAGTCATATCGGTAACTCCCATTTCGGCGCTAGTCTTGGCGTTGTGGAACTTACCGTGGCTTTGCATTATGCTTTCAATACCCCTGTCGACCAGTTGGTTTGGGATGTCGGACATCAGGCTTATGGACATAAAATCCTTACCGGTCGTCGTCATATTTTCCCGAGTAACCGCATGTACAAAGGCTTATCGGGTTTTCCTAAACGCAGTGAAAGTGAATACGATGCTTTTGGTGTAGGGCACTCTTCAACTTCCATTTCTGCAGCAGTTGGGATGGCAGTTGCCAACAAGTACCTGAAGAAAGAAGATGTAAACCATATAGCCGTTATTGGTGATGGAGCCATGACCGCCGGATTAGCCTTTGAAGGACTGAATCACGGAGGTGTTACAAACACCAATTTTCTGGTTGTTTTGAACGACAATTGCATGTCCATCGACCAAAACGTTGGCGCGCTTAAAGAATACCTCACCGATATTACCACTTCGCACACCTACAACAAGGTAAAAGATGAAGTTTGGAACCTGCTCGGGAAAATGAGCAAATTCGGACCAAACGCTCAGGCTATTGTGCAGAAAATTTCAGATGGTATCAAAGGCTCTTTGCTCAAACAATCCAACCTTTTTGAATCCCTCAACTTCCGTTATTTCGGTCCGGTTGATGGTCACGATGTAGTAAACCTTGCACGCATCATGAAAGACCTGAAAGACATTCCGGGTCCGAAAATTTTGCATTGTGTTACCGTAAAAGGAAAAGGTTATAAATATTCCGAAGAAGGGAATGCAACTGTTTGGCATGCTCCCGGAGTGTTCAATAAAGAAACCGGAGAGATCATCAAGATCGCTCCGAAAAGTCCACAACCACCGAAATACCAGGATGTGTTTGGACATACCATCGTTGAGCTTGCTGAAAAAAATGAAAAAATCATGGGAGTTACACCTGCCATGCCTACAGGATGTTCGCTCAATATCATGATGAAAGCCATGCCGGATCGCGCATTTGATGTAGGTATTGCCGAGCAACATGCCGTTACTTTTTCTGCAGGATTAGCTACTCAAGGACTCATTCCATATTGCAATATTTATTCATCCTTCATGCAACGCGCCTACGATCAGGTGGTGCATGATGTAGCCTTGCAAAAACTTCCGGTCGTATTTTGTCTCGATCGCGGAGGTTTGGTTGGTGCAGATGGTGCAACGCATCACGGTGTGTTTGACCTTGCCTACATGCGCAGCATACCGAACATGATTGTTGCTTCACCGATGAATGAAGAAGAATTGCGCGACCTCATGTACACTGCTCAACTCGAAGACAGCAAAGGCTGTTGGAGCATTCGTTATCCGCGTGGTGAAGGAGTTATGGTGAACTGGAAAACACCATTCAAAAAAATCCGCATTGGTACCGGAAGAAAAGTTCGTTCCGGAAATGATATCGCATTTCTCACGATCGGACCAATGGGTAACCAGGCGCTTAAGGCCATTGAAAAACTCGAAGCCGAAGGTATTTCCGCTGCTTTATATGACATGCGTTTTGTGAAACCACTCGATGAAATGTTATTGCACGAAGTGTTTTCTAAATTCAAAAAAGTCATTACCGTTGAAGATGGTTGTATCCAAGGCGGAATGGGCTCTGCAGTGTTGGAATTCATGGCCGACAATGGCTATCAGGCGCAGGTAAAACGTTTGGGTGTTCCCGACCGTTTTGTCGACCACGGAACGCAAAACGAACTCTATGCCGAATGTGGTTATGATGTGAACGGAATGGTGCAAACCGCTCAAGAACTCATGGCTAAAGAAAAGAGCATGAGTGCGGTTGGGTGACGCTTTTTGTCCCGATGATTTACATTTTATTTTCCGCGCGAAGCCAGATGCTTTGGTTTCCTTTGTTTTTCTATGTTTCCTGACATTGTCCTTGGGTAAATTTAATTTACATTAAGTCAATTATTCGCCCTTTTTTTGTCCCACGGTTCGCACGGATTGCTTCTTTTTTTGTCAGAAAAAAACCATGAAGCCATCCGAAGATCTTTACAAATTGGTGCATGTTATGGACCGTTTGGAACGCGGTTATTTTTCGAAATATGCTGCAGTGCATGCCAAAGGAGGAGAAAATAAATACCTCAAATTATTTCAGGCCCTTTGTCAGAGTGAATCATCCGACGAACAATTGCTCAGGATGAAATTAAAAGACGAAGCTTTTTTGAGTTATTTACCCACTGCCAAAAATCATTTGTACCATACCATTTTGCGCACGATGAGGAATTATTCTGCAGAAGTTCTCCCCGAATTGAATGTAAGGGAGTACCTCTCGGATGCGTATTATTTAGGCAGCAAAGGTTTGCGTATGCCTCAAATGAAAGCATTGCAGCGCTCAAGGCAAGTCGCTGAGGAATCTGATCAAGCTTTGTTGTTTATCGAAACTTTGAATCAGGAAATCGATTGGCACATGGATGATTTGTTTGAGCACAATGGTTCCACGATGCATATTGAACAATCCTTTCGCGAGATGATGAAGGCCTGGGAAAGATTCAAAAACAAAATGGAGCTGCAGAAAATTTTCGCTCGATTGATTTTGTTTCAACAGCAAATCGGATTGGTGACTTGTGATGATGATCGGAAAAAACTCAATCAATTGTTCGATCATGAAACCTTGGGAGATGAGGCTTTTTGTTTGAGTCATCATGCAAAAATTTTATGGAACCTCTGTTGGGCTTTGCGAGGAAGACTTTCTTGCGATTTCGGATTGGCCCAAAAACACCTTCTCCGGGTATGGCACCTTATCAATGGAAAAAAAGACCGTGTGGCTGAGTTTTACAGGTATTATCCATTGGTTTTGGAATGGTATATTGAAGCATGTATTCGCACCGAAAAAAAGAAAGAAGCGATACAGGTCTTGTTTGTGCTAGGTAAATTGAAATCGCAATACAATGCTTATGCATCCTTGAATTGGCAATCACGCATTACAGCAACAGTGTATCGATTGGAAATGTTAATGCATCGCAATTATGGAGATGCATCAAAGTCAATGGGTGTTTTACGTTTGGTGCAGGGAGAATCGGAAGTGTTTTGGAATGCCTTGCCGATCCATACCAAGCTGATGCTGTTTTTAGAAATGTCCTTGGTGTGTTACGAGTCCAACGACTTTGCAAAAGCATCTTATTGGTTGAATCGTGTATATGCACACAAATTCGAAAAGATGGATCGTGAGTTTTGTTCTTTTTGTCGATTGTATTATTTATTGCTCCAGGTTTCAGAGGGTGAATACGATCACTTGTATTATGCTTATCGCTCGGTTAGCAAGGCAATGGAACGCGATGGACAGATCCGTGATTTTGAGAAAACCATGTTGCGTTTTTGTAAAACACACATCAACAAAAATCGAAAAGTTGAACCGCGTTTTGATAAAAACATATTGTTACACGATATTTCTTTTTTCCGAAATCAAGTGTTGGTGAGTGGAGCATTTTTGTTTTTGGATTTCAAAAGGTGGTTCGACCAGCAATTGAAATTGGGCAGACTTGTACCGAAATGGAAAGATCCGGCATTAAAGAAATCTATCCTGCGGTCACCGGCCATATTGGAAGTACGGGTAACACGATGATTGCGCGGTTTCCTTTGTCGCTGAAGAGCCAGTCTTCGGATTTGGAATCCAATCGGAGTTGGTAATTGTGTTTCATTCGCTTGCTTTTTTGAGGTGTAATTCATACAAGTGTACCTTTAAAACACCCGAAAAGTTAGGCTCAATGAAGAAGTGGGTTCTGTTCGAAGGGGAAAGGTTGTTTTGACTAAAAAAATGGTAAATTCGGACCTCTCTCTTTTTGCCTTATGCAAAAACTTTCGGCCATAATCGTCGACGACGAAGATCTAGCCCGCGAAAATCTCCGGATGCTGCTCGAAGAGCATTGTCCTGAGATCGATGTCGTGGGCCTGGCCGGGGGTGTCCGTCAGGCGCGTGAACTGATTCACGAAAAAAAACCCAAAGTTGTTTTCCTGGATATCCGCATGCCCTCGGGTTCCGAAGGATTTGAATTGCTGGATGATTTAAAGGATGAAAAATTCATGGTGGTTTTTGTCACTGCCTTTAAAGACTATGCTATTCGTGCTTTCAACGCCAATGCCGTGCATTATGTATTGAAACCGGTTGATATCGATGATTTGCGTGCTGCCGTTTCCAAGTTGCGTGAAGTGGCCGGAACTTTCGAAACCAACCCGGAGAGTTACGACAATTACGTTTCTTCGGTAAAGAACCTTTCCGAGAATCTTGCGACCAATAAATATTCTTCACGCATTACCATTTCACATTCCAAAGGCATAAAACTGGTTCCGGTTACTACCATTGCTTATGTAGAAGCAGATGGAAATTGCAGTCAGTTGCATTTCACGGATGGTACGCGCTATCTGGATACTCGCACCTTGGGTACGTACGAAGACATTCTCGATCCGCAGCATTTTTTCCGCATTCACAAAAGCTATATCATCAATTTGGAACACCTCACCGAATACTTGTCGGAGGATGGCTATTTTGCGGTGCTAAAAGGTGGGGTAAAATTACCTGTTGCCCGCAATCGGGTTCCTGAGTTTACACAACGATTAAAGATGCTTTAAGCCTTTAATTCTCCGCTTTTCTGCTTTTTATTGTTGAATATCAATGGTTTCCGTTCACCAAAAAATATTCCCCGTTTACTCAACGAATGCTACAGGTGGTCACTTGACGCATATTTTGATTTCGTCCTCACGTACATTGGAACAACCAAAACGAAATGCCATGAAACTTCGCTCTATTGTTGTCGACGACGAGTACTTCTGCCGAAACAACCTCAAGATGATTATCGACGATTTCTGCCCCGAGGTTGAAGTTGTCGGTATGGCCGATTCAGCTGATCAGGCGCGATCCATGATTAGCGAATACAAACCCGACCTTGTATTTCTCGACATTAAAATGCCTAAGGAAGATGGCTTTTCTTTATTGCAATCCCTCCCGCAGCGTAATTTTTCTGTTGTGTTCACCACAGCACATTCAGAATATGCACTTCAGGCCTTCAAAGCCGATGCAGTGGATTACATTGAAAAACCCATCAATATCGATGACTTGCGTAATGCGGTTAACAAAGTATTGAAATACCAAATTGCCAATCCCGGAACTATAGGGTCGGCACCTGCAGTGAAGGAAAAAGAAAAAGAAAACGACCGTATTTCACTAGCTACACGCGATGGATTCATGATGGTGAAAAACGAAGAGATTGTGCATTTGGAAGCTTCCGATAATTACACCATGATTTACATGACCGAAAACCGCAAGTTTCTTTCTTGCAAAAACATCAAAGTGTATGAAGAAAGCCTCAATGCCGATGATTTCTTCCGAGTGCATAAATCCCACATCATCAATATCTCCACACACTTAAAGGGCTTTACCAGAAATGACGGAAATATTGCTATTTTGAGCAACGGAAAACAGATTCCTGTTGCCCGCAGAAAACTAACTGACTTCCTGCACCGTATTAATACCATTTGATGACGAAAGTTCTACATACCTTGAAAAGCCTGATTCTCTCAGGCTTTTTCATTTTTCTTGCTTTCTCTCTTCAAGCACAACAATACACATTTATCAACTACAGCACCGAGCAAGGACTTGCGCAATCGCAGGTTTCGGCTATGGTGCAAGACAAACACGGGTATTTGTGGTTTGCTACTTTTGGTGGATTGAGCCGCTTTGATGGTATTGAATTTGTCAATTTCACCGAACTCGACGGCTTAATTGAAAACCAATTGTATTCGGTATTCATCGATTCCAAAAACAAAATGTGGATCGGCGGTATCGGTGGATTTTCGGTTTACAATGGACTAAGCTTCAGCAAAGAAATTTTTCCGGAAGCCTATCAATCTTACAATGTCATTTCCATTTCTGAATCACCCGATGGCTCCATTTGGTTTGCTCTGGAAGGCGGAGGATTGGCTCGAAAAAAAGGAAGCAGTACAGTGTTTTACGGACAAAAAGAAGGTTTGGACGAAAATGTGAGAACAGTTTTTTGTGATCGGAAAGGTGATGTCTGGGCGGGAACACAAAACGGATTGTTTTTATTGAATGAAAAAAAGACTCCTGTTTTTGACACTGTAAAATTAAATGGTGAGGCATGGAGAAATATATCGAGTATCGCAGAAGATAAAAATGGATTGCTTTGGATAGGAACCTACGATGAAGGGGTTTTTCACGAAACAGAAACAGGCGGATATACCAATTATACTATTGAAAACGGACTCATCAACAATGGAGTCCGCACCGTATTTATCGATTCTCGCGCACAAGTTTGGTTTGGAACCAAAACAGGAATCAGCAAATTCGATGGAAGGAGATTCAAAAGTTTTTCTTCAAAAGAGGGACTCATCAACAACAACATCAAATTTATTGGCGAAGACACCGAAGGAAATATATGGTTTGGAACCGATGGAAAAGGAATTCTGAAACTTGCCGGTGAAGCATTTGTAACCTACACCACTAACGATGGATTAAGCAGCGATTTTGTAATGTCCATTGCCGAAGACCAC
>JBIKKU010000270.1:0-4422 GCA_044360245.1 Flavobacteriales bacterium
CAAAAGCGGACTTTTCTTTTTTGCTGAACTTTCTCATTTTCAATCGCTCTGCAATGATTACCTTTGTGTCATGATTCAAGGAAAAGTAGCGTTGATTCTCATTTTTGTTTTTGGCATTGTGTTGCTCTTGGTGGCTATTGCCAATTACAAACCTGTAACCGACAGCAATTCAATGTCGTTTTTCCGTGAGAAATGGGGAAAACAAGGTCCTCGTTTGGCTTTGGTTATTGCTGCCTTATTGGTTTTTGGTATGGGATATTATTTATACACCACCAAAAAGCTTGAACAAAGTCCGAAACAAGATGAAATCATTTTTCAGTTTTGACGATGAAGCACGGTTATTGTCATATTCCCCTTGCTCCTTTGCGCGCAGAAGCTTCCGACAAAAGCGAAATGGTTTCGCAGGTATTGTTTGGTGAATTTTTTGAAGTTCTGGAAAAATCCGAAAAGTGGTCACGCATCCGCATAGCACACGATGCTTACGAGGGATGGATTGATAACAAACAATACGATCATTTATTTGCAGATCAGTTTGATGAATTGCGGCAAAAACCTTTGTTGCGCGTTGCTGATCAGATGGCGAAAATTCATGTGCAACAAGCGCTGATGTACGTTCCGATGGGTGCTGCACTTCCCTATTTTGATAAAGGAAGTTTTCGTTTAGGAGCAAAAGAATACAGCTATAACGGTAAATATTCTGGGGCTTGTCGCATGGACGAAATTGCGCTTTCCTATTTAAATGCTCCATACCTCTGGGGCGGACGTTCCTTGCTGGGTATCGATTGTTCCGGTTTCACGCAAAATGTATTTGCCGTATGCGGAAAATCCATTCCACGTGATGCCTACCAACAAGCTGAATTAGGCGATACCATTGACTTTGCGGAAGAAGCACAGGAAGGCGATTTAGCGTTTTTCGATAACGAAGAAGGCCGAATCATTCATGTTGGTATGGTCTTGAAAGAGGCAAAAATCATTCACGCTTCAGGTAGAGTAAGAATTGACAAACTCGATCATGAAGGCATTTACAATGCGGAAACAAAAACCTATTCGCATCGTCTGCGCATTATTAAACGCGTTTAAATTTCAAGGTACAAGGGTCACTTCACCCATAAAACTGAATGCTTCCCCATTGAGGTAAACACCCGTGGCTCGCCATACATAAGTACTTTGAGGGCACAATTCCCCTTTGAAATATCCATCCCATCCCTGTCCCATTGTATTGGTACTGTAGATTAATTCCCCCCAACGGTTGAACACATTGAACTCTACCTGCGCAGCATCATTTACAATCACATGGAAAACATCATTCAATCCATCTGCGTTAGGTGTAAATCCATTGGGCGCATAACATGTACCGTATACTTCAACATGTATGGTTACGGTGTCTGTTTGAATACATCCATTGTCATCGGTGATGGAAAGCACATAATTGGTGGTTGCATTCGGACTTACAACTGGATTGGGACAATTGTTGCAACTTAGGTAAATATTGGGAGTCCACAAATAATCTCCGGTTCCATAGCCATTTAATTGAGTATGATTACCAACATAAATCAATTGATCTTGTCCTGCATTTGAAATCGGAAGTGGATTAACCAAAAGATACATGGAATCTAATGCCGTTCCACAAAAGGTGGTTGTAGAAACAGAAATCCATTGTGAAGAATCGGCAATGATTTCGTTTTCAAATCCGGTAATTCCATTCATCCATTCTACGGTAGAAATCGACTGCGCATTAAACATTACCGTATCTCCAAAACACGCAGAAGCACTTCCGAACAATTGCACATCGGGCAATTCCTGAATGTTTACATTGAATGATGCTGTATCGCCGGGACAATCTCCACCTGTGTATGTACTCGCATAAACACCTGCCATTGAAGTGGTAATGTTTGGAATATTCAAATTGGAGGAATTGATAATACTTCCATTTGGCAAAATCCAATTCATTCCCAAACCGGATTGACCGGGTGCTGACAAAATCAGATTTGATCCTTCACAAAAAAGTGTATCTCCACTAATTACCGGTGCTTCCGGACCAACGATTATTTCTACATGAACAGTATCATACGGAGAAGAGCAACCCAATGAATCCTGCACACTTACAAACCAATCCGAATCCATGTTTGAAGGTGAAATGTTTAAGGTATTTGATGTAGAAACAATTTGTCCGTTGATGTCTAACCATTCGAATTGACCAACAGCAAAGGCTGTCAGCATAAGTGGTGTGTTTTCACAAATGCTTGTATCGGAAATAACTTGAACCAAAGGCAATGGCAGACCATTTACCAAAAGTGTATCAGACTGTGTTATACAACCAAAAACATCGGTATAGGTGTACGATATGGAATCGTTAGGAAAAGCAATGATTTGATTGCTTGTTGATCCATTATTCCATTGGAATGTTCCCGGCAAGTTTAAGGCAGTAACGACTAGCGAATCGTTCTCGCACACATTTAAACTTTGATTGTTCCAATTGCTTAAATCGGTATACAAAACCTGAATTTGAATGGTATCTGGAATGCTTGAACAAACAGAATCGTAAACCATTAGCAAATATTCTCCTGCATTACTTAAATCGGCGGAAGGAATTACAACACTGAACGTTGATGCATTAAAACCATTCGGGCCGGTCCATGTGTAATTTAATCCGGGAACCGAGTCTGCAATGATATTTATCTCACTGCCTGTGCATACCATAGTATCGGAAATTATATCGGGACGAATACTTCCCGGTAATAATCCAACCTGCACTTGACTAGGTTCGCTTACACATGTGCCATCGTCTTGCGCAACAAAATAAACTAGCGGTTCTGAACCAACGACAATGGTCAATGTATCGCCAAGAAAAATTGCATCTGCAAAAGGATCGGTATACCAAACTAAACTCAAATTAGATGCTGTGGTTAAGTCAAGTGAAATCCCTGAACAAACCAGTGTATCAATTCCGGCGGGTGGTTCAACTGCACTTAATCCACCAATGAAAATGGTATCCGTGTCTTTGCATCCGTTTGGATCTGTTGCTTCAACGTAATATTCTCCCGGTCCGGAAATAACCAATATCGAAGAACTTCCTTCATCAGGTCCCCAATGGTAGGCGTAAAAATTTCCTTGAGCTACAAGTGCCAATGTATCTCCCGGACAAATGGAATCGCTACTTGCCATCAATTCAACCTGATTGGTTTCATCGGAAATAGAGATGGACAACATGGTAAATACATTACAATATTCCACTCCAACAGTATAAACTCCTGCAGAATCAATGGTCTGAACTGCGGAAGTATTGTTAAAAGGTGCTCCCCATTGGATGTCGGAATCTGCATTGGTTTGCACGGTAACTACTACTGAATCAATCAAGCATAAATGTGTAACGGGTTGCGCTTCCAGAAAGGGTGTGCTGTACTCAATAACTTCTCCGAATTCTGAAATTAAATCACAACCCATGGAGTTGGTGTAATTGTAATAATACATTCCGGGAATAGAAGCATAACAATCTTGAGCTGTAGAAATAACGTTTCCAGATGGTCCATACCATTCATATGCACTACCTGTTTCTGCAGATAGAAGCACCGAATCACCCGGACAAATCACTCCGTTTTCAGGCAACATGGAAATAAATGGACGCGTAATTTCTTCGATGGTCACTGCATCTGTTTGTGAATCGTGACATCCCAATACCGGATCCACGGTATAAGAATTTAAAATATAATCTCCGGTTTCTGAAATCATTATACTATCGTGGTCGGCGCTATAGGCTATGATCGACGGACCACTCCAAGAATAATTATCACCACCCGTTGCACTTATCCACACACTATCTCCCGGACACAATGCTCCGGGAACGATGATATTTGGTGTGTTTGGTGGTGGTTGATGTACATCAAGGTAAAAGGATCTTGAAATGGTGAAAATGGATTGGTTGGTTTGCAAATCAAGAACGCTTGCAGAAATCGTGCATGGTCCGGAAAAATTTGCTTCAAAACTTTGTTTATGCAAAAACATGGTAAAAGGTGCGGAAAGCGGGAACTGGAATGAAAACCCTCCTGTTTTTTGCCAGAATACAAACTGCGCCAAATTGGTTGGCAATCCATTTGCATACAATGTAGAATCGACGAATTGAATTTCAAAAAAGTCGCCTTTGCAAATTCGAACGGTATCTGTGCTTTCAAAAACCGGATTGGTAAACACCAACAAAGGATCCATTGTATTTGGATAGCAATTGGACTCCGAAAAAACAAAAATCTGCACACAAGCACTTGAAATGCAAAACCCATTTGGAGAAACAACTTCGAAAGTATAAACTCCACTTAAAGATGCAGGAATAGAAAGTGAATCGTTGATTGTACCATTAGGCGTTTGCCAGCGCGAGCTATATCCCATAGGAATAGAAGATCCTGTTAAAATGGTTGTATCACCATCCAT
>JBIKKU010000271.1:0-4416 GCA_044360245.1 Flavobacteriales bacterium
ATCGGAATAAGTATGCGGAATAAATTGAGTTTCGCCTAAACCGGCTGAATTGGTTAGGTTGATTTGAAAAGTATGTCCACCGGTATCAAATAAAAATCCCAAGGCTATCGGGTCGCGATACACCATGCCATTTACGCTGCGGTTGTGTTTAAAGAGGTAATAATATTCACCCACCAACGAAAACATTTTTGTCAAGCGCAATCGTGCTGCAGAGCCAATGGCGAAGAGGCCGTTAACATCTTCGAAGGCGACATAATTGCGGTGGATATAGGTTGGACTGATTTGCAAGGAAAAACGTTCCGAAAATTTTCGCGCAACAATCAGTTGGGCACAGTAAGAAAGACGCTGTGTCCAAACTCCTTCATGAAATGAAACCGCAGAGGAAGAATCCGTAGAGCGTTCCATCATCGTAAAACTTGAAGTCCCCAACAAGGTCAAGGAAATCGGCATGCTGTTGTCTTCGGTTTGTTTGAGGAGATTGTATTTGAGGTAGCCATCCAGCAATTGCGTCTGCGGACCGGCTCCTTTACTTCTTCCAAAACCAATATTGAAGCGACTGCTTAGTCCGTATTCCAATGCAATGCGAATGTCAGAGGCATTGTCCAAACCAAAAAAAGTCCGCGCTGCACCCGGTGTGGCCATATCGCCAAAGCGATGCGAAATCACAATATCCAAAGACCTGCCCCAAAGGGTTTCAACGGTGTGACTGTTGATGATGCGTGTGCTGTTAAACGTTTTCACAGACGTTTTTTGTTCCGGCCATGGTTTGGAGTCTTGCGCATTTACCGCAGGAAAGGCAAGGGTTGCAGCTAAAATAATCAGGAATATCTTTTTCATTCGGCTTGCTGATTGATGTAAGCGATTAAATCTTCCAACTGCTGTTCGCTCATGCGTTCTTTGGTAAAGTTGGGCATGTACGGACGGTGACCGGGTTTGGCATAGGTTCCTTCGCGCACATGAAAATAAATATTGAAAAATTTCGGTCGATTTAAATGCCTTTTCAAAAAGCGAAAGGTGATTTTTTCATCATTCAGTTCAAATTGACTAACCCTTCCTTTGGCGTGACAATGCATGCAGGATAAACGGTAAATCGCTTTCCCTGTTTCCGGATTTCCTGTTGCGCCATTGCCTCTGAAACGCATATCGGGCGTGGAAAGAAAAGTTGCAGCCGAAGCATCGTTGTATTTCGATTGCAGCATTTCTATGGCATTTTCATCTGCTACGGTGATGGACTTATCATAAGCCAATTGGAAATTGTAAAAGAAATTCAGCGTGTCGAGTTCGTGTGTTTTGAAATTTAAATCGGATAATTTTAGTTCAAGACTATTGAAATAATGCAGCACAGCCTCCATTTCGTAGGCATTCAATGCACGTCCCTGACTGCACTGGGTCGCACAAACCTGAATGGCATTGCGCAAAGTATCTTTTGCATTGTGGATGAGTGAACCATATTTTTTTGCGTAATCGCCATTGTAAAAATGCCTGCGATTCACTATTCCATGAAAAGTAGTGCCTTGCAAAAAAGGAATGTTGTTTTGAATGGCATAGTTTAAACGCGCATTCGGATCGCTCTGCAACAAATCAGGATCTTCTCGACGGTCGTTGTGACAATCTACACAGACAAAGTGCTTGGATTGGCGCTCCAAACGATTTCCATTGGCATCGCTTGTTCTGCCTAAATGCGTAATCTCCCAACCTTTTCGCACCAATACCGAATCTGTTTTTTCAATGTAGTGCAAAGGCATTGGAGCACCGCATGATTTCATGATTTTATGGATAGGGGTACTTCCGGAAAGTCGCGTGAATTGATCTTTTCTTTCAGCACGATTGGAAGAAACACTCCATGCCATAAAAGCACTAATACTCAGCAACACTATGGATTTTGTCCCAATCATTTCAATTGTTTAAATGACCTTGTTCAATCCAGCAGGAAATTTTACGAATGCTGCTGTCGGGCAGTTTGGTTGCAGCTGCAGAAAAAGCAGAGATGCGTGGCATCGGATTCGGACCTTCATGTTTGATGGCGCGCAACAAATTGTAGAAACGAACCGCAGTATCGATCTGACCATAATTCAGCATGGTAAAGGGTGCATTCGGACTTGTTCCGTGACAGCCTGAAATAGCGCAATTGGCATTGATGATGGGTTGAACTTCCAAAGAAAAACTTACCTGATGAAGTGAACAACTTTCAGGTGAAATGGCTTTGTCCTTTTTGCAGGAAACAAAAAATACAATCCCCAGAAGGGCATAGAACACCGATAATCGCAAGTAGTACATCAATGCGTGATTTTCTTCTAAGTTAGAAAAAATCAACCACAGAGGATTTAGGACTTTAAAGAGATTTTTCAACATGTTTAAGCCTGAATCGAATAGGGCATTTCAAATTTTTCGCTTGGCCCTTGCTTTACGAATTGAACTAGGATTGCGGCCTGAAAGTATTTGCCTTATAGGAAATGAAACTCACCGGCTCCACCATTGCCCCTGCTTTGCAGAACTGCTCTTTGGGCAAGAGTGTGCGTATGCTTGAAACTTCCTTAAGTCCGGTTGTGCGACCGACATTGCGAATCCGACGTTGATCGTAAGGATTCATTTACATCGTTAAACAGTCCGCCGGGAGCGGGCTTACGACAGTCCTCCAATTTTTTTTACCAATCAATTTGCACCATGATGCACGAGGTTATTGTGCAAGTGGCCCATAGCGGTCATTTGCATTATTCCCGGCAAATCACGGATGAAATGGAAGCATCCGCTAAAGCCAGGGGAACCGGCATTGCCAAGCGCAGTCCGGAATTTATTGAGCAAAAAATGCTCGAAGGAAAAGCCATCATTGCGCTTTCTAAAACAGGTGAGTGGGCAGGATTTTGTTACATCGAAACCTGGGAACACGGCAAGTATGTCGCCAATTCAGGATTGATTGTTGCGCCGGAATTCCGCAAATACGGACTGGCACGCGACATCAAAAAAGAAATTTTCAAACTCTCGAGGAAGAAATATCCCGATGCAAAAATTTTTGGACTGACTACCGGATTAGCCGTCATGAAAATCAATTCTGATTTGGGATACGAGCCGGTTACCTATTCTGAACTCACAACCGATGAGCAATTCTGGAATGGCTGCAAAAGCTGCGTGAATTATGAGATTTTGCAAAGCAAGGAAAAGAAAAACTGCCTTTGCACTGCGATGTTGTACGATCCCGTGAAAGAGCAAAAACAAAAACGACGATGGAAGGAATGGAAAATCATGGAGCGTTTCAACGCCATTAAAATCGTGCAATTATTAAAATCATTTCCACCCAAAAAAAACAAACATGAAAAAAGCAATATTAGCATATAGCGGAGGATTGGATACTTCGTATTGTCTTGTACATCTCAGTAAAGACAAGGGTTATGAGGTGCATGCCTTGACCATCAATACGGGTTCTTTTTCCGATGAAGAAATCCAAATGAATGAAGCAAAAGCACTTCAATTTGGCGCTGCAAGTTTTCAATGCATCGATGCCAAATCGGAATTTTTTCATTCGGTTATTCGTTTTCTGATTTTCGGAAACATGCTGAAAAACGCATCCTATCCGCTTTCCGTCAGTGCCGAAAGGATAGTGCAAGCCAAGCTGATTGTCGATTATGCAAGAAGTATCGGTGCTACAGCAATTGCGCATGGCAGTACCGGTGCAGGAAACGATCAAGTGCGGTTTGATTTGTTCTTTCAAATTCTTGCTCCCGAAATGGAAATCATTACGCCCATTCGCGACAATCAATTGAGCAGAGAAGAAGAAGTAAAGTATTTGCAAGAACATGGATTTTCCTTTTCGTCCGAAAAGTCGAAATACAGCATCAATAAAGGCATTTGGGGTACTTCGGTTGGTGGTGCGGAAACGTTGACTTCGCATCTTCCTTTAGCTGAAGAGGCATGGCCAAATCCTATGACGAAAAAAAATACGCTTTCCATGGCGATTGCATTTGTACAAGGAATTCCTGTGGCCTTAAATGGGGAAACGTATTCCGATCCGTCTGCCTTGATTGAAGACTTGAATGAAAAATGCGCCGGTTATGGAATCGGACGCGATATTCATGTGGGTGATACCATTATCGGCATTAAAGGTCGTGTAGGCTTTGAAGCGCCTGCAGCTTTGGTATTGATAAAAGCACATCATGCTTTGGAAAAACACACGCTCAGCAAATTGCAATTGCTGCAAAAAGACCAATTTTCGAACTGGTATGCCAATTGGTTGCATGAAGGTTTGTACCTCGATCCTGTAATGCGTGATATGGAAGCATTTTTGATTTCATGACTACAAAAGGTGAGTGGCACGGTGCATGTGGAAATTCATCCGGGATATTTTTCGGTTTGCGGAATTCAGTCGCCCAATGATTTGATGTCCTCCAAAGCCGGTGTTTACGGGGAAATGAACAAGGCATG
>JBIKKU010000272.1:0-4413 GCA_044360245.1 Flavobacteriales bacterium
ACAAAAAGACCTTGGTCGTGTTCTGGTGGAGGAGTTAACATCCATCGGAATTGCCGATGCAGAGCTGGATGCGCATGGATATGTTTATGCTACTCTTCCGGGAAATTCCACCAAAGAGGTCCCGGTGATTTGTTTTTGTTCGCATATGGACACCTCCCCTGATTGCAGCGGTGCCAATGTCAAGGCTGTTATTCACCGCAATTACCAGGGAGGCGATCTTGTGCTTCCTGCCGATCCTTCCATTGTCATTCGCGCCGAGGAACATCCTGCATTGCAAGAACAAATTGGTCAGGATATCATTACTGCCGACGGTACCACATTGCTCGGTGCCGACAATAAAGCCGGTGTTGCCGCTATCATGCATGCGGTTCATTATTTATTGACGCATCCTGAAATTAAACATGGCGATATCCGCATTTTGTTTACACCGGATGAAGAGATTGGTCGCGGGGTGAACAAGGTGGATATGCAAAAACTGAATGCTCGATTTGGCTACACGATAGATGGAGAGACATTAGGTCATATTGAAGACGAAACTTTTTCAGCAGATGGGATGGAAGTACATTTTTACGGTGTACCCACACATCCGGGATTTGCCAAAAACAAAATGGTTTCTGCTATAAAACTTGCTGCCGCTTTCGTGGAGGCTTTACCAAAAGAAGGCTTGTCGCCCGAAACCACAGAGGGTCGTGAAGGTTTTGTGCACCCGGTTGAAATTAAAGGTGGCATTGAACATGCTGTGGTAAGTCTTATTGTGCGCGATTTTGAAACAGCCAAACTCAAAGACCACGAATTGTTGGTGGAAGATCTCGCAAGAAAAGTGATTGCTCCATTTGCAAAATGCAGTGTCGAAATAAAAACTGCAGAACAATACCGCAACATGAAAGAAGTTTTGCAGCATCATCCCGAAGTGGTGGACTATGCGGTTGAAGCGGTAAAACGTTCCGGTTTAACACCGCACCGTGGCGGAATTCGCGGCGGTACGGATGGCTCGCGACTTTCGTTTATGGGACTTCCTTGTCCAAATATTTTTGCCGGTGAACATGCTTTTCACAGCAAATACGAATGGGTGAGTGTTCGCGACATGGAAAAAGTTGCAGAAACAATTGTCCATTTAAGCAGCATTTGGGAAGAGCGTTGTTGATTAAAGTTCTTCGGCAAAAAACTCCTGAAGTGCTCCAAAATAGACTTCATCCCATCCCTCTTTGATGGCATCAAAATCGTCTGCAGGAATGTTGGTATGACGCAATTCTACGCTGGTTCCTTTGGGATGTTCGTGCAATTTAATCGTTACGATGGAAGCCTCTTCCTGTTCGCCAAAGTACCATTGCTGAACTACTTTTTTATTGGTTTCGAATTCCAGGTTTTTACCAACGATGCTGCCTTCCCAAAGCGAAAATTCAGATTCGGGTTCGGTCGACATTACCGCGCTTTCTCCTGTCCATAATTCGATGGTTACAGGATTGGTGATTGCTGCGTAAACATCGCTCGGTTCGGTAGGGATGATATAATACTTTTTGTAATCAGGCATCTTTGTATTGGTTTAAAACAGATTGTGCATTTGTGCGAATTTCTTTGGCGAGCCATTCAGGTTGCAGAACTTTTACGGATGCGCCAAAACTACGAATGGCCATGGTCAGTTCCGGTGATGGAATCACTTTTAAGGCAATGGTCAGCGTATCTTTTTTGTCGGAAATGATTTTTTGTGTGTTGTGCAGCGGTTGCGATTTCACAAACAAAATATCGAAGCCGGTGAATTGCAACACGATTTCTTCGGGCACCATATTGCCTACAGTTATACCAAAGGAATAGCGGAAAAAATCGGCAGCGTTGAAAGCTTTATGACGGTAATATTTTTCTTTGATGGTGGACAGGTTACTCATGCGGTCTAATCCGTAAGTGCGCATGGCTTCGTCTTTTTTGCTCCAACCAATTAAGTACCAGCGGTTGCGGTATTCTTTCAGTAAATAAGGGTGGACAATCTTCTCCGATTCTTTTCCCGAAGAAAAGGAATGGTAATGGAATTGCACAACTTGACGGGCAATGATATGTTTGGTGAGTTCTTCCAGCCATTGCACTGAATTGGCGGTGTTTTCTTCTACCTGAATGATCTGATTGAAATCTTCCTCACCGAGTGCTCTGGAAATGTTTACGGTTTCCATGATTTTTCCGATGGCATCTTCGAACCGTCCGAGCATGCCCGTTCCCCGAAACTGGCGAAGGATTCCTGCGGCAAATTCGATGGCCATGAGGTCTTCCTCTTTCAAAGGAATGTTGGAAATGGAATAATTTTCGTCTTTATAATAATACCCCTTGTGCAGTTTCGAATATTCAATCGGCGCTTCAAATCCTAATCCTTCATCAAAGCGCATGGCATAAATATCTTTTTGGATGGTCGATTCCGAAAAGGTTTTACCGAGCAGGTGTGTGCATTCATCTGCAATCTCAGCCAAAGTTGGGTACATGCGCTGTTTGTTGCGCAGACATTGGTCAATGATGCGGTATCGGATGAAGGCTTCTTTGTTGGCCGGCATGCGTAAAGGATTTTTCGAAAGGTACGGAATAGGATTGAGTAATGCGTGGATTGAAGATGTTTGTAAAAGCCATGTTTTGAAAGAACTTAAACTTTGGCAAACCCTAGATAGCAATCAACCTGATTTTTTTACTTGCTTTTCAGAACGCAGATACTTTACGTTCTGGCCTTTTTTCTTTGGTAAAAAAAATGAATATGCGTCCTTATCAATCCATCTCATTGGTCTTGCACGACAATTGGTTAAAACTTCAGCGCACACGTTTTGAGGATCTCGACGACCGTCTGCAATTGAATCATTTGTTCTTGGCCGGCAATCGTTATGTAGAAGCCGAAATGGAGGCGTTTTATTTTGGCGGACCCTTTGGAGCCAGAGTGTTTTATTCGTTGAATTAAAAAGAATCAGGTATGTCGGCATTTTTTGTTACCCGCAGAAAACGTGTGGTCGTAGAGGTAGAAGAAGTGGTGTTTCTAAACAATTGTGAAGATGCAATTGAAGCCCGGAAACGCGCACTCATCGGTGAAGGTGAATTGTTGCGCGACTCGGAAACAGTAATAGATCGCAGAGGTCGTGAGCGTATTCTTACCGCCCTTGATGTTATTGAGGCTTGAGAATCAGTCGCCTAAATTTTCTTGTTGTTTGGGTGTGATTTTTTGCTAATTTGAGGTCATGAGACACTATTTGCTTTTGGCTTCGGCGCTGCTGTTGTTGTATGCTTGTGCGGGTGAAAAACCGAACACACCAACTACCAAAGATTCTTTAACCACCGATGCTGCACCTGTTGTGCATGAGGTCTCAATGCGTAATCCGGAAATTATGGATGGACGCGATATTCTTACGATGATGCAGTCCTTGCAAAAGGAAAAAAAATATGCGGAAATGGAACGTTTTATTGCCGGACCAATGATCTCTATGCATGGACGTGAAAAAGTGGCAAGTCTGATGCAAGAACTAGTTTTTCCTGAAGAATTTAAATTTGCAAACATCGAGGAAGCCAGCAATGGTTACGCCATGTTTTATGATGTGAAAGAAGATGGTGAAGCTTTTACCATTACCGTTACCGTTCATGTGGAAGATGATACGGCAAGAATTTTTTCGAATGAGTTGCTGAATAAAAAGTTGTACGTGAAAGGAACTCCTATTTCACAATAATTTCCCAACTTTTGATGAGCGTTTTTCCCATTTTTACTTCCTTAGGTTGAGCACCTTTGTAGAGTACGTCTGTAAAAAGTAAAAATTCTCTTTTTTCAAACAGGTTCACTTTAACCCAACAAAATTCCAATGCTTCCGGGTTGAACAATTCCATGTCGGGTACTTCCCAACTGAAGGTGTAAACCGGTCCGGTGCGACTTTCTGCCACGGCTATACCATGCTCTGATTCCGGATCAAATCCGATGCTGCGAATGGAATTGTGAAACAACGGAAACAACATGCCGTGTTCGAGCAATTGATTGAGTGTTTTGCGGAAATTTTTTCTTCGTGCACTGTGACGAATGTTCATGGTCGCTCTTTTGCCGGGTAAGGCTCCGAGTAAATACAGGTCTTCATCCAAGTCGTGCCAATGCAAAACGGGTTTTCCGCCTTTGGTACTGACACTAGTACCCATGAAAAATTCATCTTCGAGCAAATTGTAAAAACCACCCGATCCGCTTTCAGCGATTTTGTTGGTGATTTCCTTCCATGAGCGTTGGTTCAGCGATGCCGAACGAATGACCATGGCCGGACCCTTGATTTGTATGGTGAGCACAGCCATCGGACGAATTTACCCTGAAAAGCCATTTCCACTTTGATTTTGTTTATTTCTAGGCCGAGATGTTGAAAAGTGGGTAGCGGCTTGGACTCTAAACGGGTTGTTTTTCGGCTATTTAGCGATATCTCTATT
>JBIKKU010000274.1:0-4408 GCA_044360245.1 Flavobacteriales bacterium
GTATGAAACACCGCCAAATACGCCAATTTCACGGCTTTCCTCCCTTTTGTTTTTTTGGGCGAAACCGTACAAACCTGATAAAATCAGGATAAAGCAAAGCGCAAATGTTTTCATTAGAATTTGGGCAAATGAATTCTTCCCTTCAAGAAACGGTACCGGACGGTAAATATTGCGAATAAATAAGAGTCATTATCGGAAGAATCTCCTCTCTGGTATCCGGTATTGGTAGGATCGTAACCAACGGCAGATAGCAAAGCGGGGTCTTGAAGGCTTGGATTCGCAAGGTCTGCAGCCATATCTCCTTTTGCTGTTCTGATGGCATTGTTGTCGTAATACACGCCGCTCACATCATCCAGGTAATCTGTGAAGGTTAATCTTCCTTGGAATTCAAGACCAATACTCCAGTGTTTGTCGATGGCATAGGATACGCCAAATCCCATGGGAATGGCAATTCCAATCCTTTTGTATTTCGCCGGGCCACCCGGTAAGCCTTGCCCTTCTGTGCCAAGTGGTTGTAGGGCATGCCACTTGCCGTCAACGTCCCATTTGGCTTTCGGATTGAAATAAAACAAAGTAACTCCGGTGAAAAAATATGGACTCAAATAGGAAATTTTTTTGCCCTTGGCTCCACGCATACGGTAAAGGTGACCAACGCGATCTTTGAACGGGTAAAATTCAATTAGTCCCGATAACTCCACAATGGGTGAACGGAAATGAAGGTTGCGGTTTTCGCGGAATTGTTCGTTGGTTAGTGCATCATCGCCCTTGAGTCGACCATAAAGCACATCGGCCCGAGCCTTCATCCATGGGTTGAGGGCGTAGGCATAGGTAACATTGATGGTTGGACGGGTCAATGAAAATTCAAGATCTCGAAGACCGTTTGATCCGATATCGTTTCTTCCTCCGAGTTCTCCTAAAAAGTTTGAAGCACCAATGCCTGCGCGGATTTCCTTACGGTAGAATTTCCAAGACTGCGCCGAAGCCAATCCCGAAAAACAAAGTAAAAAACAAACCGCAAGTAGGTGTTTCATTGGTGGTTGTAGACGGATGTAAAAATCAAATTTAAATAAAGCTAAGCAATTATGAAAGGCAAAGCATACACAAGACAGTGTTAATGAATCAATTTCGCTTGTCGACCCCCCACATGAGTTTTTGTCGAATCGTGCTGAAAAAGTTCTGGTCAGGCAATTGAATGATTTTAACCTTGAATTCGGCTTTTCGAACCGTCAGCTCGTCCTCACTGTCTACGTTGTAAGAGCGCGAATCAAGCGTGGCAAGGAAATGCTTCGAACGACCTTCAACTTTAAGACGCAGCGTACTGGAGTCGGAAACCACAACTGGTCGTACATTCAGGTTGTGTGGCGCAACCGGAGTAATGACAAAATTATCTGAACCCGGCATGACAATCGGACCGCCACAACTCAAGGAATAGGCAGTAGAACCCGTGGGAGTAGCGATAATTAATCCATCAGCCCAATACGAGTTCAGGTACATGTCGTCGATGTAAGCATGGATGGTAATCATTGTGCTGGAATCTTTTCGGTGAAGCGTGAGTTCATTTAAGGCAAAATCCATTTTACCAAACAAACCATTGGCTGTTTCAACTTTAAGCAGATTCCGTTTTTCAATGCGGTAATTGCGGTCAAACAAGGCATCCAGCGCCTGATCAATTTCTTCTCTGGAAATGTTCGACAAAAATCCAAGCCTTCCGGTGTTGATACCCAAAATCGGAATACCGGAATCTCTGATGAGCGTTACACTATCCAAGATAGATCCGTCTCCGCCAATGGAAATCATGCAATCCACTTTGTTTTTGATGTCGGAATGACGAGTGAACGTTTTTACGGTATTGTCAATGTTTACGCGTGGACGCAGGTACGAATTGAACGCTTCAAAAATGAAGAGGTTCGTTTTCCTTCCCGCCAGACAATCGAACAAATGCTGGATGTGCGGGATGAAATTGTCGTTGAATGAACGTCCGTATATGGCAATGTTCATGTCAGATGGGTTTGATGAAATGTAGAAAGAATCCGTGTTCCAGATCCTTATTCAAAGAATATTCAAATCTAATAACTTTATCATAAAAGGTCACAAAATCGAGACCAAGCCCGGTTCCATAAAGCAATTGGTTCGATAAGGGATTCATGGAGGAGTATTTTTGGTCAATCACGTATCCCGCATCTAGGTAAAAGTTCAGAAAAAATCCGTAGTGAAATTTTTCAAAATTGGTGTTCGCCAGCCAACGGATATCGTGCACTTTTGGTCCCCAAATCTGGTATTTGAAATTGGATTTGAACAAGCCAAAATGCTGACCATCGATCACGTAATACTCATAACCCCTAATGAAACTGGAGTAACCAAGCCCTTCTTGATAATAGTAGGGAATATCTTTGGTCAGGTTTGTTCTTCCCTTTATTTGCGTGGCCAGGTAGCTTCGTTTGCCGAGTTTTAAAAATTCGCTGTGAGCCAATTGCAGGTAAAGCACATTTGGCGCGTTTTTCCCCATGAAGGCCATTCCGTGACGAACGACGTCGAGTTGTGTGAAATGACCGGAAAGCGGATAACCTTTGTTGTCGCGATGATCGTTTTTAAACGTGTACCAGAAACTCAGATACCGGTTTTCGTTGCTGTTTTCGTGCAGGTATTCTCGTCCGGTGCGTGTAATGGTGTCGAGCACTTTCACCCGGTTCCAGCGGACTTCAAGGTTATTGGTGCTGAAAAATTTCCAACGGAAAGAGACATTTCCTCTTACGGAAAATTCATCTCTTGAATTGCCTGTAGTGCCTGTATAAAAGAGGCGCTTGTTGTTTTCGGTGCCAACCGTGATTTCGTTGTTTTGCACATATGAAATCCAAAATCCTGCGCCAAGGTTTTTCTTTTTGGTGATGTAGGGAATGCGGTACAAGGCAGCAAATTCTTTTGAATAACCCAATTGAATTTTTGCACCCAGACTTTCATTTCGACCGCGAAAATTTTGTTTAAGCAATACCAATCCATAGTTGGTTCTGCTGAAATCTTTGCGCAACCACCAGGTGTTGAAATTCGGGTCGGCAAATTGAAACACCGGAATGGGGTAGAAGTACAAACGTTCCTTAAGCTGTATGAGGATGTCCGTAAACGTTGAATCTACGGGGATTTGATCGATGGTCACAAAATTAAACAAGAGGGTATTCACCAAATTGTTTTTGCTTTTGGTGATGCGTTTTTCTAAGTCAGATGTGCTAAGCGAATCGCCCGATTGAAACGTGAGCTCACGCAAAATAATTTCTTCACGGGTTTTGTTATTACCCGTTACCATGATTCTCGCAATGATTTTCAGATCGCCATCTGCTGAGGAATTAACTGCTCTTGATTGCCCGGCTAAAAGCATTGAAAGCACAATACCTAAACAGAAACAGCATTTGCGAATCAAGCTTTTAATGTTTGAGGAAATTCATCAAGGCCTCGTACCTCGATTTTAAATCTTCGGTGTAATCGGAATTGATTTGGAAGGACGATTTGATGAAATAATTGTAACGCCCGAAAGTTTGCATAATACCGGACACGTCGGTTTTATTGACTTTGATGGTAACATCAATAGTGCCTAATTCGGGATTGTTGTTGAGGATGACCGACAAGATTCGGGCATTGTTTCCTTCAACGATTTGTGCGATTTGTGCCAGGGAATAATCCTGGAAATTCACTTCCAACACAATGATCGATCCTTCTTCGGTAATGGAAGAAATGGATCCGATTTTTTCCATCAGGTTGCTTAAGGCAATGGAACCAAGGTATTCGCCGGATTTGCTGAGAACGGGAACGACTGTTAGGTGATTTTCATTCATCACCTTAATAGCATCGTAAATGTGTTGTCCCTCGGAAACATGAATATCATCCAGCTCCAATTCTTCTGAAGCATTCAAAGGTTTTTCCGGGTCGGTAAGATCCATGATGTCGGCATCCGAGATCAAACCGCGGAATTGTCCGGCATCAACTACAGGTAAATGAGCCACTTTAAATTCATCCATCCACTTCAATGCCTTTACGCCGGTGTCGGTGAGTTTTATCGGGGGGATGTTTTCAGATATTAAATCTTGTGTCAGCATATTGGCTCTCTTTCAAATATCGTGCAGAAAATTCCTTGTAGATTTGCACGTCGGGCAAAAATAGGAAATCATCATGACAAAGCTCAGTGTAAACATCAATAAGATCGCCACCCTGCGAAACTCGCGCGGAGGAAATACACCAAATGTGGTGCAAGTGGCTATCGACGCCCAACGTTTTGGAGCAGAAGGCATTACCGTGCATCCTCGTCCCGATGAACGACACATTCGTTATGCCGATGTGCGCGAGCTTAAAAAGGTGGTGACCACCGAATTCAATATCGAAGGAAATCCTCGCGAGCAGAAGTTTGTCGATTTGGTGCTCG
>JBIKKU010000275.1:0-4368 GCA_044360245.1 Flavobacteriales bacterium
TTTATCGGTGATGCGCTTAATCCCAACTCCTCCGGGGCGTATTGCTTCGGGTGAAATCATTTACCATGGTGCTAATGGAGAGGTTGATTTACTGAAATGTTCCGAGCGCCAGATGCAGGAATACCGTGGTAAGGACATTGCCATGATTTTTCAGGAACCGATGACTTCACTCAATCCGGTTTTGACCTGCGGAGAACAAGTGGCCGAAGCGATTTTACGTCACGAAAAAGTTCCGGGCATCGGAAAGCTGGACTTGTTCTTCTACAACAATTTCGTGGTGATTATTTTCTTTGCCGTGCTGTTGAATTTATTTGGATTTTTTGCCCTCACCGGCGAAGAACCAAATATTGGCATCGCCTATGCTTATATCATCCTTGGCGCTGTTTTATTTGGAACAGCACTTGGCTTTTACCTGCACACTTCACGCAAACTCAATAAAGTCGCTAAACTCCGTGTAATCGATCTTTTCAAACAAGTGAAATTACCGCGTCCCGAACGTGTTTACAAAGCCTATCCGCATCAATTGTCGGGCGGTCAGAAACAACGCGTGATGATTGCCATGGCGATGAGTTGCAATCCGAATATTCTTATTGCCGACGAACCTACAACCGCTTTGGATGTTACCGTGCAAAAAACCATTTTGGATTTGATGAATGACATTCAGGTGAAAAACAATCTGGGTATTTTATTCATCACGCACGATCTTGGTGTGATTGCAGAACTTGCTGATCGCGTTATTGTGATGTACAAGGGAAAAATCGTGGAGCAAGGCACTGTTCTTGAAATTTTCACCAATCCGCAACATCCTTACACCAAAGGTTTATTGGCTTGTCGTCCGAAATTAGGTCAGCGTTTACGTAAACTCCCTACCGTATCCGATTTCATGAAAACGGATGAACAGGATAACATCAGCGAGATTACGATTTCGATGGACACGCTTTTGAACAATTTGCGTGAAGATCCTAATGACCGCAAAGCCTACCAGGACGCGATGTACAAGAAGGAACCGATTTTACGTGTTCAGGATTTGCGCACTTGGTTTCCGGTCGGGAAATCCATTCTTGGAAAAACAACCGATTATGTGAAAGCGGTAGATGAAGTTTCTTTTGATGTTTATCCGGGAGAAACGTTAGGATTGGTTGGTGAATCGGGTTGTGGTAAAACCACTCTTGGTCGCACCATTTTGCGTCTGATTGAACCTCATAGCGGAAAAATTACTTTCCAGGGCAAAGACATCACCTTCATTTCTCAAGCAGAAATGCGTCCGATCCGTAAGGATATCCAAATCATTTTTCAGGATCCGTATTCCTCTTTGAACCCGCGCATGACTATCGGTGAAGCCATTATGGAACCGATGCGTGTACATGGCATTAAAGCGAACGATACGGCAAGAAAAAATCACGTGGTAGAATTGCTTGAACGCGTGAACATGAAAGCCGCACACTTTTCGCGTTATCCGCATGAGTTCTCCGGCGGACAACGTCAGCGTATTTGCATTGCACGTGCTCTTGCGCTTGAGCCTAAATTCATCATTTGCGATGAATCGGTTTCTGCACTCGACGTTTCGGTACAAGCTCAAGTGCTCAATTTGCTCAACGAACTCAAAACAGAATTCGGTTTCACGTATATTTTTATTTCGCACGATTTGAGTGTAGTAAAATTCATGAGCGACCGCATGATTGTGATGAACCGCGGATTGATTGAAGAAATGGATTTTGCTGAACGCATTTATGCAGAGCCAAAAACCGAATACACCCGTAAGCTGATCAATGCCATTCCGAAAGGAGAGTTGGAGGACATCCGCAAAAATCAAGAGCGCAAAATGCAGCGCCAAACTTTGGTGTAATGACAGAAAAATTTCGGCAGAAACTTCCCGGTCTCTTCGTGTTTGTTACCGGTACGGTATTTCTGTTTTATTTCTTCGGACATTTCATTACTTCACCCAATTCTTATTTGCTGACCAGTCATGGCGATGGACTGAAATCGTATTACGTGATGAAATACCATCTCGAACACGATGAAAGTTACACGCATTTTGAAGGGATGAATTACCCTTATGGCGAACATATTGGATTTACCGATGGTTTTCCGGCCTTAACCTGGATTTGTCAAACCCTTCCTTTTTTAAAGCCTTATGCGATTCCGATTTTGCATTGGACTATTTTTTTCGGATATGTGCTTTGCGCTTATTTTGTTTACCTGATTCTGAAACATTTTAAAGTCTCTCCTTGGTACGCCGCATGGGCTGCAATTTGCATTCTCTTTTTACAACCCCAAACAGCACGCATTACAGGACATCTCTCTTTATCCATCGCCTTTTTCTTTCCCCTGGCATGGTATATTTTACTGAGGTTCATTGATGAGCCAAAATTGAAATGGATGCTACTTGGGATGTTGAACATTCTTTTTTGGTTTTTCATTCATGCTTATGCAGGATTAATGATTGTTTTGTTTTATGTAGGTTATTTTTTCATTCGTTTTCTTTTCGAGCGCAGAGCTTCCATAAACATTACCGGAAAAGGATTCCTAATGGGTATTGCTCCAATGGTTCTGTTTTTTTTATTTATGAAACTGACCGACGATTTAGCTGATCGTCCAACCGACCCCAATGGTTTTTTCTTTTACACGGCTTCCTACGAAACGGTATTTGTCCCCAACCATCCTCCCTTATTCCACATGATAAGTCAGGTCATTAAAGTACGCCACCAACAATGGGAAGGCTGGTCGTACATTGGCGCTGCAACCATGTTGATTCTTTTATTTTCCTTATTCCATTTTGTATTTAAGTGTTTTCAAACGCGCAATTTTAAAACACAAATCCAACGTTTTTTTCCTCAGCAGTATTTTTACTTTCTGCTTACGGCCATTTTTATTTTATTCTTTTCGTTTGGTTATCCATTCCATTGGTTTCCGGAGTTGTTGGAGTATTTCAAGCCGCTGAAACAATTCAGAGGTTTAGGAAGATTTGCCTGGGTTTTCTTTTATGTAAGCACCATTCTTGCCGTGGTCTTATTGCATCAATGGTCGAGCCGCGCACGTGAAAAGAAATTCCTGCAATATGGCATTTTCGGATTTAGCATCGCCTTCTTAGGTCTCCATATCATCGAAGGAATTCCCATGCAAGAAGGCCACCGCAATTTTTTAAATGCATCCAATATTTTCGAAGCTCAACATTTAAACGCAGCACAAAAAGATTTGATTTCGGCCACCAAAAAAGCCGATGCACAAGCCATTCTTACACTCCCCTATTTTCATGTAGGTTCTGAAATTTTCGGAAAAGAAAGCTCGCAAGAAGCCATGCGTGCAGCCTTTCTGATGAGCTATTATTCGGGTAAGCCTATATTCGGAGTGATGATGGGAAGAACTTCTTTTGAGCAAAGCATTCAATTTTTCAGATCTTTCGGTCCTGACCAATTGGAAAAACCTTTGGCAAAGGACATGAAAGAATGCAAAAATCTTTTGGTGTATCATCGTCCTGAAGACCGCCTGTTTCCCGAGGAAACTGAACTTTTAAAACGTTGCGTTCCATTTTATCAAGGCGAGGGTTATGAATTATTGTTGCTGGCTGTTGATTCTCTTTTTAAAAAAGATCCACATTTCTCTCGTAGTTACTTCACTTCTCAAGCCGACACCCTCATCGAAATTGCAGAAGATGTATTTATCGATCAATTGAAAGGAGATGATTTTTATTACTTGCATTTTTTCGATGAAAAAGAATATCCGCAACATACTTCAAACGGAAGATACAGAGGTATTCCCTTTGAATATTCCATCATTCTCAAATTGAAACCAAATGTGTTAAGGAAAATCCCATATGAAGTTGGATTTGATTATTATCCCATTGAGCATTCTTCTGCATTGAACAATACTTTCATTATTCAATCTTCAGCGCCTGAGGGTGGAAATATTACATGGTTACAAGAACGTGTCATGGTGAGTTATCCGATTCAATTCAAAGATCATGCAACAGGTAAATTCATTTTCACACCGGAGGACACTACACTCGTATATGAATTCTTTTTTAAAGGACCGGATGTACATAAGGCCTTTGAAATAGATCATTTTTATGTCCGTCCACTTGGCACCAATATTCTCCGGAAAGAAAACGAAAACTACTTCTTGAACAATTTACCGGTTCATTGATTATCCTCTTTTTTTCGAACCTCATCTTTGATAAAATACAATGGACGACGTTTGCTTTCGTTAAAAACGCGCGCCAGGTATTCGCCAATGATACCAAGAGAAATGAGTTGAATTCCTCCCATGATCAATACCACGATTAACAAAGATGTCCAACCGTCTACCGCATATCCGATAAATCGATTGACGATGGCATAAATAGCATAAACCACTCCTAATAAAGCTGCA
>JBIKKU010000276.1:0-4366 GCA_044360245.1 Flavobacteriales bacterium
ATTTTTCTCACCCTGCTTACAATGAGTATCCTGTAGTAAACATCACCCGAAAAGGTGCATTGATGTATTGTGAATGGTTAACGAATGAGGCAAACAAAACGTTGCGTCAATCGGGAAAACCTGAAATTGAACCTTTGCGATTGCCCATGGAAATGGAATGGGTTTACGCGGCCATGGGAAATATTCCGAACAGTAAAAATGCATCAGGAACCGATTCCATTAAAAATGCTAAAGGTTGTTACCTGGCCAATTACAGTTGTTTGGAAGAAAACAATGCGCAATACGATTCTATTCTACGTTATTACATTCCAAAAGACAAAAACGGATTTAACCTGATTGATGATGGTGGTTTTCACACGGTAAACGGATCAAGCTATAATCCAAATCCATTCGGACTTTATTGTATGAGCGGCAATGTATCGGAAATGATTGTTCGGAAAAACGTCTCCACAGGAGCATTTGGGGAAGGAACCATTGGAGGAAGCTGGATGAGTCCCGCACAATTTCTGCGCTTTGATGCTCCCGAAGAATGGCCCTTTGAATTAAACGGCCCTTCCCCGATGATTGGTTTTCGTCCGGTATACACCTTCATCGCAAAACCGAAAAAATAAATTCATTGAAAGGATATCACTATCTTTTGGGCATGGAAGAACTTGGAATCGGAAATGCCCAGAAGTTAGTAGATGAATGGATTAAACTTCACGGCGTGCGTTACTTCAACGAGCTGACAAACCTGGCCATGCTAAGTGAAGAAGTTGGTGAAGTCGCAAGGATTATGGCACGCAGGTATGGCGAACAATCCGAAAAAGAAAGCGATAAGAACAAAGACCTCGGCGATGAATTGGCAGATGTTTTATTTGTGCTGATTTGTTTGGCCAACCAAACCGGAACCGACCTGGAAGCTGCTTTTCAAAAAAACATGGCAAAAAAAACAAACCGCGACCATTCGCGTCACCATGAAAATCCCAAACTAAAATAAATTTCTTACCTTATTCCACATGAATAAGGTAATCCTTTTCCTCTGTCTTTTTTGCGCATTCGGATTTGAAATTCGTGCGCAAGAATTGGAAAATCTAATAGATTCCCTTCAGCGCCGCATTGATGCAGCACCATCCGACACTGCACGACTAAATCAAACAATCCTTATAGCCCGCGAACATCAAAGTGATTATTTCGCAGTTGCCCTTCATTTTGGAGAGAAGGCCGTTAAAGACGCTTACAACCTGAAACAATTCGAGCGTCTTGGATACGCATTGAACTTGCTGGGAAATGTGTATTGGTATATGGGCGATCATGGAAAAGCCATGGAATTCTATACCAAGGGCATGGATGTTCGTGATCAAATAAAAGATAAAAGAGGAAGTGGTACCTCACGCATCAATATTGGAAGCATGCTTTCCGAAAATGATGATTTCAAAGGAGCAGAAAAATATTTTCTTGAGGCTTTAGCCATATTCATTGAAATAGGAAACAAAGAAGAAGAAGCCGCAGTTTACATCAATTTTGCAGAACTGTATTATTATCAAAAAAATTACGATTCAGCCGCCGTATATTACAACAGAGCCGAAGAAATCACACGACACTACCAATACCTCGATCAGTTGCATCAGGTATACAATGGAAAGGCCATGTTGATGCGCAGACAAGATCAGCTGGATTCTTGCATTTATTTACATAAGGCCAACATTGAACTAGCAAATCAACTTGGTGATGAATATTCACTGACTTCCACATTAAACAATCTTTCATTAGCCTATGCCGAAAAAGGAGATTTGAATCAAGCCATTGCCACAGCCATTGCATCCATTGAGCTTTGCAACAAAATAGAAAGCAAAACTTCTTTGCAATATGCCTACGGAAATTTATCCTGGTTCTACAAACTGCAAAACAAATGGGAGTTGGCATACCGCGCCATGGAATCTTATATGGCCATCAAAGAAGAATTGGAAGGAGAACAAACCAAACAAATAACACGCGAAATTGAAGCACGTTTTCAGGATGAAAAAAAACAATTGGAAATCGAAAACCTGACCATCGAAAATAAAGTCAAACAAGAAGAGTTATTGCGCAAACAAGAGGAATCGAAAAACGAAAGGATGCGCAGTTATATGCTTGCAGGTGGTTTGATTTTTATGGGAGCCTTGGCTTTTTTCATTTTCCGTGGACTAAAAGAAAGCCGTAGAAAAAACAAAATCATTTCGGAACAAAAACAGGAAGTTGAAGAACAGAAATTCATCATCGAAGAAAAAAACAAAGAGATCATTGATTCCATTCATTATGCCAAAAATCTTCAAAACGCTATTCTTCCTTCTAAAAAAACGTTAGACGAAGCATTTGAGAATTATTTTCTTTTTTACCAACCCAAGGACATCGTTGCGGGTGATTTTTATTTTTTGGAAAAAGTAAAAAATGATCAACAACAAACTTGCGTTATTGCAGCAGCAGCCGATTCTACCGGACATGGTGTTCCCGGGGCAATGGTGAGTGTTGTGTGCGCCAATGCACTTAACCGTTGCGTGAATGAATTCGGACTAACAATTCCCGGCGAAATTCTTGATCATACTGCACAACTTATTGAAAATACATTTGGCAAAAGCGAAAGAGAAGTCAGAGATGGCATGGACATTTCCTTGATTTGTTATTTACCCGATTCCAAAAAATTATATTGGTCAGGCGCAAACAATCCACTTTGGTTGATCAGAAATGGAGCCTTAACGGAAATAAAACCCGACAAACAACCTGTGGGTAAATTCGAACTCCGTCAAGCTTTTAATACTCATGAATTACAACTACAATCTGGCGATGAAATCATCATGGTAACCGATGGTTTTGCTGACCAATTTGGCGGTCCGGGCGGAAAAAAATTCAAGAACAAACAGCTTCAACAATTGTTACTGGAATTGAATGCACTTTCCGGAATTGAAAAAGAACAAAATTTACAGCAAGCCTTTGTCGCCTGGAAAGGATCTTTGGAACAGGTCGACGATGTCACGCTCTTCGGATTTAAGGTCTGAAGAAACAAGAATTCACATTCCTTCTCCTTTTATGAGCGGAAATCCTACCGTTCCTTCATTCTCCATGAAAAAATGATTGTATTTACAACTATTTAGGTGTTTATACCTATTTTTAACCCATTAACTTAATGACCATGAAACGAGCTGTTGTTCTATTCTTAGCTACCGGATTATTTTATGTTCTGCTAAGCTCTCATCAAAACGGCGTTGCGACAGTGCAATCTAAAGACAGAACCGGATCACCTGTTGGTCAGGCGCAACAATGCGGACAATGCCACACCGGTGGAACGATGCCAAACCCCGCCATTTCCATCCGCTTAAAAGACGCTTCAAACAATAGCGTGACATCTTATATTCCCGGCGAAACTTACACCCTCGAAGTGGAACTAAGCTCTGCAGGTGCTGCTGGATTTGGTTTTCAAACTGTGGGACTATTGGCTTCCAATAATGCACAAGCAGGAACACTCACCGCGCAATCGGCCAATGCAAAAATTAAAGTTCTAAATTCCAGAACCTATGGTGAGCAAAACGGAAACAGTCTTGGAAATGGTTTATTTGTGCTCACTTGGGTTGCTCCTGAACCCGGTAGCGGAACCGTAAAATTTTATGCAGCCGGTCAAGCCAACAACGACAACAATGACGACACTTTTGATAAAGCTGTGACCGGAACTCCCATTACCATTACCGAGGATATTTCCGGAAGTATTGCTGAAACCACCAACAATTGGTTAGCACTTTTCCCTAATCCAGGCAACGGAACCATTCAAATTACCGCACCGGAAAACGGTACGCATGTGCTGTCGGTTTACAATCTTCAAGGACAATTGCAGCTGAACCACTTACTGAATGGCAGCGAAGGAACGCAAATGCAAGCAGACCTAAGTTCACTTAGCACAGGTGTTTATGTAGTGGTATTAAGCTCTGCAAACGGTCAACGCACTGGGCGTTACATCCGAATTTGATTCGGTCCGCTTTTTGCATATATTGCTGATATGAAGAGAGTTATTTTATTGCTTGTCCTTGCAGGATTGGCCTTTGGTGCATGGTATGCATACAAGGAATACAACCGTAAACCCAAAAATGCAGGTGAAATGGAAGCCGCATTTAAAATGACAGCCGAAGAGCTAAGAGCAGCTTACGACAATGAAGAAGAGGCCAACAAAAAATACAATACCAAAGTCATAGAAGTTTCCGGCACTGTTTCATCAGCAACACAAAACGAAAAGAATTTTGATGTGCTCCTGGAAACCGAAGATCCGCTGACGGGCATTAATATTTCCATCATCCCTGAAGATGTGGAAAAAGCTAAAAAACTTCAACCCGGTCAATCCGTTACCATTAAAGGCATCTGC
>JBIKKU010000363.1:0-3283 GCA_044360245.1 Flavobacteriales bacterium
TTCCTAACATAAGGTGTTCAACCCCAATATAGTCGTGACCAAGCCTAAGGGCTTCTTCGCGACTAAAGGTGATGACATCTTTTACTCTGGGTGAAAATTTTGCTTCCATGATGTAAGTGTGTGGTGATCGAACACCGCAATTCCGTCAAAAATTACATGTAATTCGGGTCATTTCAAAAATAAATGTGAGGCTGATTACTCACTTGTTCATAAGCCGTTTTTTTCAACAGATTTTTGTTTAAAATTACGGGTGTTTTTAACCGGTCTTTCCCCTGCAAAATCGGTAATTTCGGCCTCCTTGTACGGTGCATACAAATGCCGTGCAAAAATCTACAAAAGACAATATGGCAGAAGGCGAAAAGATTATTCAGATCAACATTGAAGATGAAATGAAAACGGCCTACATCGATTATTCGATGTCGGTAATTGTTTCCCGTGCGCTCCCGGATGTGCGTGATGGTTTAAAACCGGTTCACCGTCGTGTTCTTTTCGGTATGCAGGAATTGGGTGTTATGTCCAATCGTCCTTACAAGAAATCAGCACGTATCGTAGGTGAGGTTTTGGGTAAATACCACCCGCATGGCGATAGTTCTGTTTACGATACCATGGTGCGTATGGCTCAGCCTTGGTCGCTGCGTTATCCTCTAGTGGATGGTCAGGGTAACTTCGGTTCAGTAGATGGTGATAGTCCGGCTGCCATGCGTTATACCGAGGCACGCTTGAAAAAGATTGCTGAGGAAATGTTGGCAGATATCGACAAAGAGACCGTCGATTTTAAGCCCAACTTCGATGATTCACTTGAAGAACCCACCGTTCTTCCTGCCAAAATTCCAAACCTTTTAGTAAACGGATCTTCCGGTATTGCTGTGGGTATGGCAACCAATATGCCACCACACAACCTTTCTGAGGTAGTTGATGGAATTATCGCGTATATCGACAATCGTGATATTGATATCAACGGTTTGATGAAATACATTAAAGCACCCGATTTCCCGACAGGTGGGACCATTTATGGTTACGAAGGTGTTCAACGTGCTTTTCATGAAGGTCGTGGCCGTGTGGTGATTCGCGCCAAAGCTGAAATCATTGAGGAAAAGGGACGTGAGGTAATTATCGTTTCCGAGATTCCTTACATGGTGAATAAAGCGGAAATGATTCGCAAAACCGCTGACCTGGTTGAGGAGAAAAAAATCGAGGGGATTTCCGATATCCGTGACGAATCTGACCGTACCGGAATGCGCATTGTGTATGAATTGAAACGCGATGCCATTGCCAATGTTGTATTAAATAATCTCTACAAATACACTGACTTACAGTCCTCATTTTCAGTAATTAACATTGCGCTGAATCACGGTCGACCGCAAGTCATGAATTTGAAAGAAATGATTGCCTTGTTTGTTGAACATCGTCACGAGGTGGTGGTTCGCAGGGCAAAATATGAGCTGAAAAAAGCTGAAGAACGCGCACATATTCTTGAAGGTCTGATCATTGCATCCGACAATATTGATGAAGTGATTGCCCTTATCCGTGCTTCCCAAAGTCCGGATGAAGCTCGTGAAAAGTTAATGGGACGTTTTGGTTTGAGTGAAATTCAAGCTAAAGCGATTGTTGAAATGAGGTTACGTCAGTTGACTGGTCTTGAACAAGATAAGCTCCGTGCTGAATATGCTGAAGTCATGGCTGAAATTGAACGTCTCCGCGCCCTTCTTGCCGACGAATCCCTGCGTATGTCCATGATCAAACAGGAAGTTCTTGAGATGAAAGAACTTTACGGTGATGAGCGCAGAACCAATATTGAGTTTGCCTCCGGTGAGCTCCGTATTGAAGATATGATTGCCGACGAGGAGATGGTAATTACCATTTCTCACTTGGGTTACATCAAACGTACACCATTGCGCGAGTACCGTACACAAAGCCGCGGAGGAGTTGGATCAAAGGGAAGTTCTACCAGAGATGAAGATTTCCTTGAGCACATTTTTACGGCAACCAACCACGATTACTTGCTCATTTTCACCGAAAAAGGACGTTGTTTCTGGATCCGTGTTTATGAAATCCCCGAAGGCAATAAAACTTCGAAAGGTCGCGCCATCCAGAACCTAATCAATATTGAGCCTGACGATAAAGTCCGCACCTATATCAACGTGAAGGACATTACCGATACCGAAGCCATCAAAGACAAGTACATTGTACTTTGCTCTAAGCGTGGTGTGATCAAGAAAACCGAATTGGAGGCTTATTCGCGTCCACGTTCCAACGGTATCAACGCCATTACCATCCGTGAGAACGATACCTTATTGGAGGCTCGTCTGACAAACGGTAAAAACCATATCATGATGGCCCTCAACTCTGGTCGTGCAATTCTTTTCCACGAAGACGAAGTACGTGATATGGGAAGAACAGCTTCCGGTGTACGTGGTATTCGTTTGGAAGATGAAAACACCGAGGAAGTTATCGGAATGGTTTGTTTTGAAGACATCGAAAAAGAAGAAGTTCTTGTAGTATCGGAAAAAGGATACGGTAAACGTTCGCTTGTAAGTGAATACCGCATTACCGGGCGTGGAGGTAAAGGGGTTAAAACCTTGAGCATCACCGACAAAACCGGTAACCTGGTGGCCATCAAGAACATTTCCGACGATAACGACCTGATGATCATTACCAAAAACGGTATTACCATTAGAATGTCGGCCTCCGATTTACGTACCATGGGACGTGTAACCCAAGGTGTTCGACTGATCAATCTTAAGGGCAATGAAGAAATTGCTTCTGTAGCTGTGGTTAACAAAACTGAGGAAGAGGAAGAACTTTCTGAAACGCCCGCTGTTGAAGGAGCAGAAGGAAATGTAAATCCCGAAACCGGCAGCCAAAACGATTCAGCCGAATCAAATGGCACAGAAATTGAAAAAGGTAATGTGGAATAATTCAAATTTTAGCATCTAAACCAAAAAATGAATAGTATGAGATTCTTCAAAAGAATAGGGTTGACCTTAGTTATGGCGTCAGTTGTGTCTTTCGCTGTAGCTCAAAAGGCAAATGTGACCAATGCCATCATGACTTACAGTGATTTCACTAAGGCCATGCAAGCAAAGGACATGGCCAAGGCCAGAAAACATTTGATTGCCGCTAAACAGTACATCGATCTAGCCCAGGCTCATCCTGACACCAAAGATCAACCTAAAACCCTCTTCAATTTGGGTCAGATTTACCTTACACTTGGAGGAATAGCCGCAAATGATCCGGAATTAAAAACAAAATTCAATTCCGAGGAATTGATTAAAGCCGGTAA
>JBIKKU010000031.1:0-15376 GCA_044360245.1 Flavobacteriales bacterium
GATTTTCTTTTCCTTTTTGTTTGGGAACTTGTGTAAACACTATCATGCTGCCATCGGGTGAAATGGCAATTGGTCCTGTATGGTTGGTGAACAATAATTTTTCGTTGTAGGAATGAGCGCCATCAACGGAGAGAGAGTCTCCATAATGTTTATCGATAGAGGCTGCAAAAACCGAAAGGTATTTTTTCTTTTTCCATCGGTTTTCACCCCAGGTGAGGTAATCGGATTCACGGTCGGAAACGAACACGATTTTATCATTCACCAACAAAGGACAAAATTCTGCCCATTCGGAATTTATCCCTTCAATTTTACCCGGAACGTATGTGATGTGAACTTCTGAATTATAAAATACTTCATGTTGTGCAAGCGCGTAATTGCTTAACAGCAGCAGGAAGAAAAAAGATATGTAGGATGTAATCCGCATGCCGGTTTAGAGGAATCGTGGAGAAATGGATTTTGTTTTACCCGGTTGAATATCGAAACCAATCATCAGTTCATGAGTTCCCGTTGTAAAGCGCTTAAGGTTATTTAAAACAATGTCGTAAGAATAACCAATACGCAAATAATCGGTGATGTTCACTTCCGTTAGCAATACAATGCCTTTGTCGGTTCTGTAAGAAGCTCCGAGCCATAGCACTTTTCTGAAAAGAAAACTGGCATTGATGTCGATGTTGATTGGTGCATTTTGTACATACTTCACCAAAACAGAAGGTTTAAAAACGGTGTTGGGGCCAAGCTCAATGGCAGCACCGGTGGTAAACATAAAATGCCTGCTCATGGTGGTGTATGCATCTTGCGGTAAATCGGGATAATTGATTTGGTTTTCCATCAAGTGCGAAACTGAAAGTCCCGCGTAAAATCGTTGGGTATAGAAATAGGAACCAAAATCAAACGTGGGTGTAACGGCTTGCGCTGTTCCTAGATTGGCGAATTTATCGGATTGGTCTTGATAAGATAAAAGCGAACGATCAAAACGTGAAGCAAAAATTCCGCCGCGTAAACCGAAGGATAATTTTCCTTTTCCTAGTCTTAAATGGTAAGCATAAGTTGCAAGAAAACCGGTGTTTCGGGTTGGACCTAATCCGTCGTTAAACAGATTCAAGCCCAATGCCATTTTTTGTTTTGAAATAGGTGCATGAAAAGAAAAGGTTTGTGTAGATGGAGCACCTTCAATTCCTTTCCATTGTTCTCGAATGAGCAATACACCACTCATTGCATCGCGACTACCGGCATAAGCGGGATTGATGGCAAAGGGGTTGAACATGTATTGACTGTAAATGGCGTCCTGCTGAGCGTTTGCTAACACAGAGCAAAGAAGCGAAAGGGCGAATAAAATCTTTTTCATCTTTTTCTGTTTAGCGTGTTAATTGAACCCAGCCTGAATATTGTCTATCCAATTCTGTGTAGACAATCACATAATAATAAGTACCCGATGGTAACAAAGCTCCTTTATACGTTCCGTCCCAAACCACATTGACATTATCATAATTCTCAAATTCCTGCAACAAATCCCCCCAACGGTTATAGATATAAACCTTATTGTTTGGATTGTTAATCACGCCTTCAATAATCCAGGTGTCATTAACACCATCACCTTCCGGAGAAAATGCAGTGTAGATATTTTCGAATGCACAATTTGGATCGGTGGAAACATCGATGGTTACCGAGCCCGAAAGCGGACAACCCAATACATCTAAAGAGTAGGTGAGTGTGGTTGTAACCGAAGGTGTAATGGTTGTAGTTGCAGATGCAGAGTCGGCAACGGCAGATCCGGGTGACCATAGGAAACTGCTAATGGTTCCGGTGCTTGCAGTAACACTTATGGTAACAGGAATATCCGGACAAGTTGAGTATGGGCTTCCATCGTTAAGCAGCGAATTATCGATGTTGTAAATATCGAATTCAACGCTCGGACTTTGGCAATTGTTGTAACGTTCAAATACAAAATAATCGTTGAGGCCTGATGCCACAGATCCGGGAGTATAGTTGTATCCTATCCAGCCGATGTTGGTGAGAGAAGCATCTGTTGCCCATAGAATTGCTCCTGCAGTTAGCGATTGATCGATGCCCATGGTTGGAATTGGCGTTCCTCCGCAGATGGTAAAGGATGTAGGTGTAACCGGTGTTGGTGCAGACGGAGTTGGTAAAACAAAAACGGCAACGGAATCAACCTCCTGACAACCCGCTGTGGTGTAGTAAACAGTGTAAGTGCCAATGGTGGAAGAAGTGAATGTGATTTCACCGGTAGATCCGGAAAGGGAAAGTCCTGTAGCAGGGGAAACACTGAATGTTCCTCCGGGTGTAGTAATGTTCGGGATAAGATTGGTACCTGTTTGACAAGCTAAAACAGTATCCAATGTTGCCAGCGGGTAAACAATATTCGGATCTTCAGAAGTTCCAATCGTAACTGTTACGGTATCCTTATCTACGCAGGATGGTCCACCAAGAATTTCCACTACATAAGAAGTGGTAACAGTTGGACTTACACTTGTGTTTTGAGTACTTGCAATAACGGCAGCGTTTCCAACAAGGTACCAGGTGTAAGAAGTTGCTGTTCCTGTTGTAACATTTCCGGTAAGATTGGCAGAACCTCCGGGACAAATCGTTTGATCTGCGCCTGCATTGGCATTAAGCACATAGCCGGGGTTAACGATTACTTGCATGGAATCTTTGCAAAGATTTCCGTCTCTTACAATGGCGAAATAAGTACCGGCGCAAACATTGGTTAAAGTACTCGAAGTAAGAAAAGTTCCGGAGCCGGTTAAGTCAAATTCGATAAGACCAATTCCTCCTGTGTTTGTGGCTGTGATTGCACCATCACATGCACCTGCACAAATTTCAGCGGTTGGTGTTGCTGTAATGATTAATGGTGTTGGGTCAACAAGTGTTATTGCAGCAAGGTTTTGAATACAGCCATTCGCGTCTTTTATACCCAGGGTGTTGTATGTTCCTGCGCAAAGGTTGCTGAAGATGTTAGAAGTCAGAAAAGTTGTTCCATCTTGAGTATAGGTGTATGGAGTGGTTCCTCCGCCGGCGGTAATATTAATCGATCCTGTGCATTCACCATTACAAGTTGGATCGGAAAAAGTAACGCCGCTGGTTAATACAGGAGGTTCAGTGAGTGTTACCGAGCTCGCGATATGCTGACATCCTGTTGCATCGGTAATGGTGCAGGTATAAGTATCTGCAGCAAGGTTGGTCACCGAATCGGTTGTTTGTCCGATATTGGTTGAAGCAGAATTGAACCATTCATAGGTAAATGGTGCAACACCATTCAAAGCATCAACCGAAATCCAACCATCCGTCAATCCATTGCAAGAAATATTTGCGCTGCTCACCGTTGAAGATGAAATACCATTTTGATAAACAAACCGTGGAGAAAATTCTGAAGTTTCGTAATATCCTCCGGCAGCAACTGTGCGTGAAAGGGTAGCAGTGATGGTATCTGTTGTGCTGAGTAAAGTTGCAGAGGTTGTGGTGAAAACATTGGTTCCGGTTACCGATGGAAACAAATTAAAAGTACCGTAGAAAATTTTTCCTTCACCATGCGTATCTCCATTGCCTGATCCGGATGGATTTTGATAAAGTTCAAGCACATAATCCTGAGAGAGGTCAGCTTCATACACAATGCGGATATTTGTAACACCGCCGCAATTGGAAATGTAGATGGAATCAACAAAATTCTGACCGTTATTCGTTCCTCCGTCTGCATCTGCAGGATCGTTTGGCGTAACTCCATCTGCTTCGATGTCAATTCCCAATCCTGCATTTTTGAAAATGCTATTTCCTAAAATTCCATTGTACAATCCACTGATAACGGCCACCCCTGCACCAACTCCGGAACCGAAATTTCCGTTGTAAGCAATAGTGTTTCCATTGACGGTTCCTGTTCCAATTTGATTGAGGTTTCCGTTGATGAAAATTCCGTGTTGCGAATTCCCCATCTGAATGAGGTTGCTGAGATCAGTTCCGATTTTGTTGTTGAAAATCTGACAAGAATCGCTGCTTAGGCTAATCCCGTTTTGTCCGCTTCCATTGATGAAGTTTCCGTTGATTTGCAAGTAGAGCGAATTGAAAACGTCAATACCGTTGAGGGAATTGGAGTTTGGAGAAGTAACCGTTGTGTCCGTTCCGATTTTGTTGTTGATGATGAAATTATTCGGACTATTACTTACCGCAATTCCGTGTCCGTTATTTCCGGAAACGTAATTCCCTCCACCTGCAGTACCAATGAGATTGTTATTGGCATTGTTGCTCAGCAAAACTCCTGCAGCTCCGTTTCCTAAGGATGTTCCGAGATTGGATAATCCAATAAAATTATTGGTTAAAGAGTTTTGTGAACTGTTGTCAATCAATACACCTTGATTGGTATTTCCGGAGATGTAATTGTGCACAGCGTTGGATCCGATGGTGTTGTTGGTGGAAGCGTTTTGGATGAAAATACCTGTGTGATTCGGCACGGCAGTTGGAGCAACGTCGGTGAAAAATCCGATGTAATTATTGAGGATGGTATTGCTTCCGGAATTGTCAAGCAGAATCCCCCCGTTTCCTTGTCCGACGATAATATTTCGCTCTGCAGCTTGCGGACCGCCAATGAGGTTTGATCCTGCCGAAACGGTAGATGAAACGCCGTAAGCAAATGCAGAAAGAATTGGTGTGGTTCCATCATAGGCTAAGCCGATTAAATTTCCTTTTAAGGCATTGCTTGTGGAGGACCCGGTTATTAAAATTTGATGCACACTGTTTCCGGAAATGATGTTCCCTTCTTCTTCAGTGTACATACCGCCAATCAAATTATCTACGGATGCAGCGGCTACAATTTCTATCCCGACATTCTGTACAATAGCAGCAGCGGCCGTTCCATTGTCGTTTGTTCCAATTAAATTGTGACGCACAAAATTGTTGAATGCACCATTGAATAAAATTCCGCGAGAGGTATTCGAAGAAATGATATTCATTTTATAGTAACCCGAGTCTCCAACCACATTGTTGTTTGCGAATTGAACTTCAATTCCCATGTTGCATCCTGCAAGTTTATTTCCCGTGATTACTACATTGGTGGTGCCTGAAAGTACAATGCCTTGTGCTGAATAATGCAAAATGGTAAGGCCATGAATTTTACTTGCCGATCCTGCGGCATTGATTTGAAATCCGGTTAAAACGGTATTTTGACCATCCAAGGTGAAGCCCGGAACCATTGGTGTTAGTGTGTTTGCGGTAGTTCCCGGTCCCATGATGGCTGATCCTGTTTGTGAAAAACCATCAATGGTTACTGTTTTATTGATGTTTGGCAGCGCTGCAGTAGCAGATAATGTAGGTGGTGTAGCTGCGTTGAATTCAATAAAGAATGGTCCTGCAGTGGCCGCATTTACGCTGCTAATGACATCTGACAAAGAATTAACTCCCGTCATGTTGCCATTAGAAACCCGGTATGGAGTGTATTCGTATGCACCGGCATCGGGACCAACAATGCTGAGGTTATTGGGCATGGAACGCGGAGCTCGTCGGCAATCGGTGCTTAGACTTGTTGGAACAGCAGCGTTGATGGCATTGGATCCCGTGTTCAAAGGAAGATATTTCAATCCGAATCCATCTGTTTTCAAAGCACCAATGAACACACTCGAAACAGGGAAGTTGAAGATGTCTGTACCAATGGTGGTAAAACCTGGAGAAAGCGCGCCGTGTAGATTTCCTCCATTGGAGACCACCTGACCGGACGAATTCACAATGGAGTTTAAACTCACGGTAGCGAAGAGATTGTTTTGAAGCACAAGCGTGTCGCCTCCGGCAATGGAAATATCGTCTCCACTATTGGGGGCTGTGTTGTTGCTAAATGTACAATGAATGATTTCTACAAAATCTGCACCCGAATCGCATACCGCTCCGCCATTGGATCCAAATCCGGCCTCATTTCCCGAAAAAGTGCAATTGATTAGCCTTACTCTCGATGGTGAAACCATGCGTATTCCTCCACCATCCGCGCTGCCGATGTTATCAATGAAAGAGCAATTCATGATTTCAATGGTGCCTGATTGAGCAAAAACAGCACCACCAAATGCAGCGGTTTTTTCAAAAACACAATCACGAATTTTTACGGATCCTGTGGCATTGACTTGAACAGCACCTCTGTCGGAAACAGCAGATGTATTTACAAAACCAAAACCGGAGAGGTAAATGTTTGGTGCAGAAAGAAGCAAAGCATAATTGTTTGCAGGCAATCCGTCCACATTGATTTTGGTATGAATCGGAAAGGCTCCGATAATTTCCAATGACTTGTTGATGTTTATCTGCGAACTTAACTGAATAATACCTGCCACACGAATTTCAATTCTGTCGCCGGATGCAGCAGCAGCAACCTGATCGCGCAAGGTGCCCGGACCCGAATCGGCAAGGGATGTCACCACTAAATTAGCAGCAGACGCTTTTATCGTGGAAAAGACAAAACAAAATAAAATAAGGCGTAAAGACCAATTCATAATCAACGTCGATGAAAATCAACTAATAGACGGTAAAAATAGGAAAAGGATAAGGAAATCGGGCAAGAAATGGGGAAATCCTGATGAAATTAGGAAGCGGGTGGATAGAGGCTATTTTTTCTTTTTTTCAGTCCGGTTTTTTTTCTCCTTGATAGGCTTGGAATGGAAGAAATAACGCAAGTCCAAGGTAAGGTAGGTTCCGCTGAGTTTGGTTTCAACGGAATAATTCTCAAAGCTATTCCTTTCGTAATTCGCTGTGGTGCGGGTAACAGGTTTAAAAGGCTTGTTAAATGAGGCTCCGATGTAGAAAAAACCGCTTTTTTCGGTTCGGTATTCAAATCCAACGTTAGCAATTGCCGAAAAACTGATGAATCCGGTATTGAGCAGGCTTTGTTGCTGAAAGCGATTGTTTTGTCCTTTGGAAGCTACTGCACTGGCATACGCATTAAAGGAAATTCCGCCGGCAGTGTTCATATACAAACGTTCTCCAAGTTGAATGTAAACTAGCAACTGATTGGGAATTTCATAAGATACCAAACCAAAATCCGATTTGTCGGTAATGCCCGAATCAAGATCTTCGCAGAGCATGCTGAATTTTCTTTTTACATAGTTGATACCAACTTCATACGAAAGCGATTTATTGAATCCGTTGCGAATGACCATCCCGTATCCATATCCTAATGCAGGTGCAAAAGTGGCGCGAAAAGGAGTGCTTTCCAGCACAACAGGACCGGCATCGGAAATATCCGTTGGGATAATCGGTTTAACCTGAAACCCTACGGTTAAAAGGCGTTCCTGCGCAACAGAAGAGTTGAAAAAGGCAAGCCCTACCACGAAAAGAAGAAAGTAGTTTTTCATTTGCTTACCCGTAGTTTTTGACCAATTTTTAATCGTGTATGATGTGTGATCTGATTCATTTCGTACAACTCTTTTAAACTAATTCCATACCGTTGTGCAATGCGGTGTGGATAATCGTTGCGTTCCACAGTATGGTATTTTACTCCCACAGGTAGACATACAAAAGTATTACGCATTTTTCGAACCATTAGTGTGTCGGCCAAAAGAGATTTGGAGCGAAAGTCGATGATATTGGCAGGGTTTAAGGGAAAACCTTTGTACCGTAATTCAAAATGCAAGTGACTACCTGTCGAATTTCCGGTATTTCCGCCTAATCCAAGCACATGGCCTTGTGGAATGATTTGCCCGGCTTTTACTTTTATCTGCGCCAAATGAGCGTAAAGTGATTCAAGACCATTGTAATGTCTGATGACAACTACTTTCCCATAACCTTCATAATTGCGCGCAAAGCGAACTCTTCCGGCAAATGCAGCATGTATGGTATCCCATTGGTCGAGTGCAACGTCAATGCCATTGTGGTTTTTTCCATCACGCCATCCAAAGGGTGATTCTAAATTTCCGCCATATTTTTTTATGGTTTGCAAGGAAACAGGGTGATGGTAATTTCTTCCGGAAGTGGGATCAATCAAGGGTAAGAACTGCACAGTATCCTTTTCCCAAAGCGATTCAGGATATGGAAACAATTGATGGATATTCCAATGGTCGAGGTAAATCAAGTTCGAGGGAAAATCGCTGTTGTCGTTGATGCGGATAGTTTTCGGAGCAATGGAACGTTTTACTTCTTCCCAATTTAACAACAACACGTTCAATTCATTGATCAATCCATAAGGAATGGAATCGAGTTTAAACAAAGAATCCAGATGTTTTTCGATGGTTGGTCGGGAAGAGGTTCGGATGTGTAAATAAAAAAGTAAATCAGAAGCAAGGTCTTTATTGCCTGATTTGTTCAGCGAATCAATCAACACGCAGAGTGCCTCGTTGCTGAGGTCAGTTTTTTTATTCAATAAGTAATCAGAGCCATAGCTGACTTCCGCCTGAAGTGTATCGTTATTTCCGGGGAAATAAACTTTCGTGTGATTTCCTTTCTGGGGAAATAGACACAAAAAAATGGAGCAGACAGGAAGCAGCAACAGGAATCTCATTCACCGCAAAATAAGAAAATCGCAGGTCTTCCTATTCAGAAATCCATTCGGTGACATATTCAATCGGTCTGCGTTGTCCTTTTGGCCATTCTGTTTTAGGATAGCCGACGTAGAAAAAACCGAGACACAAATCTTTTTCGCCAAGACCGAGTACTTTTTTCATACCGGGATGAAAAGTCATTCCTCCGCTTCCCCAATACGCACCAAGCCCGTAAGCTGTGCATGTCAGATACATGTTTTGCACCGCGCATGAAACTGCGGCAATCTCTTCGATTTCCGGAATTTTTTCTGTTTCCTGACGTTTCATGCAGAGCGCAATAACAACGGATGCCAATTGTGGCCGGCTTTTCAACTTGTCGTATTTCTGTTGATCGAATTCACTTTCGGGTGTAACTTCTTTGTAAAGTTCTGCATGCTGTGTTCCGAAACGTTCCAATCCTTTATCCATGAAAACCTTAAATCTCCAGGGTTGTGTCATGCCATGGGTTGGTGCCCAAATCGCATTGTTCAGGATTTTTTCTACAATTTCCCGATGTACTTTTCGGTCGGAAAAAAATTCAGGTTGTATGGTTCTGCGGTCTTGAATAACCGATGTAATCTCGCTTAAGTTGTATCGCATGGGAATAATTTTAGGCAAAATTAAGTCAACATCTCATTCGCAAAATTGTAGGATTAAATATTGTACTGACAATTCTCATATTTCTTGTATAGCCTTGTTTTATAGGTGTTTACGGGAAATGCGCTGGCTCTTTTTCTAAAATACCTTTTTTGTGGTATTGCCACAGCGCCCGCAGCGTCTAGTTTTGCATCGTAATTTAAACTTAATCTAAATAAGCAATGCGTCTTAATACTCTCTTGATCACCGGTTTAGGTCTCTCCCTTACCCTGATTTCCTGCAAAAAAGACCAAGATCCTGACCCCCAACCGCAGGGTTATGAGGTTCCAACCACTTATAATTTTTCAAACGTGAATTATAGCGGGCAAACCCTTCGACTTGCAATGCTTACAGAGCTTTCGACCTATATGAAAACAGCCAACACACAAGGAACGGCTGTAGATGCTCAGGTCATGAAAAATATGTTTGCGAACTCCGGTAATCCTTTTACCGATGTGGCATTGGATACTTGCGGTAAGCAACTCGAGAACAAATGTTTTGCAGTGGATGTCAATCTTTTTAAAGGTTACATGGACAGTCTGGCAAATGCTTCACAGTCGGTAGTTGCCGGATCTAATGGAGTTGCCGGGGTTGTTGTCAGTTCGACTGACAATACCAAAAAATACCTGTTTGATAAAAACGGAATTGAATACACGCAATACATCGAAAAAGGTTTGATGGGAGCCGTGTTTTATTACCAGGCCATGGAGACTTATCTATCAACATCAGGAATGGCCGTCGACAATGAAACCGTTACTCCGGGTGAGGGAACAGAAATGGAACATCATTTTGATGAAGCATTCGGATACTTCGGTGCTCCGATTGATTTTCCGACCAATGTAAGCGGTTTGTTGTATTGGGCGAAATATTCCAATACCGTGAATGGTGTGCTTGGAACAAACACAACATTGATGAATGCGTTTTTGCGTGCACGTGCAGCGATAAGCAATGACGATTTAACTGTTCGTGATGAGCAAATTACGATCATTCGTGCAACTTGGGAAAAGGTAATTGCAGCATGCGCCATTCATTATTTCAATGAAGCATTGACAAATCTTGGAGACGATGCCTTGCGCAATCATTCTTTGTCCGAAGCCACTGCATTTGTGCAAAGCTTGAAATACTCATCCACACGTGTCATCACCTTGCAACAAATTGCAGATGCAACGGCTTATGTTGGATATAATTATTACACCGTTTCAACATCAGGAATTAACAACGCAAAAAATTTAATCAGTTCTATCTACGGATTAGATGCGGTGAAAGACAATTTGTAATTCGTTTGGCATGAAAAAAATATTGGGATTGGTGCTGATTACAGGAGTTTTGATTTCCTGTAAAAAAGATAAAAATGAAGATGATCAATTCGTCGATAATTTCGACCGTGCCGCATTGTTGAGCAATGTGGGGAATAACATCATCGTTCCCAATTACCTCAATCTAAAAGAATCGGGAGATTCATTGTATGATTTCACACTCAATTTTGTGACTTCTCCCAATGTGACTTCGTTAACGACATTGCGCAATCATTTCCTGGAAACCTATAAGGACTGGATGCATTGCAGTATGTTTGAATTTGGTCCGGCCGCAACAGATTTATTGCGTGGAAGTGTGAATACCTTCCCCTGCGATACTAACCAGATTCATACCAATATTAACTCCGGTACCTGGGATTTTGCTCAAGCCGCAAACATTGATGCCATTGGTTTTCCTGCAATTGATTTTCTGTTGTTTGGCAACGGATTGTCTGATGCGCAATTGCTTGATTTATATACAAGCGATTTACAAGCAGCCAACCGCAAAAATTACCTCACGGATGTCGTTAACGATTTAAGAAACCGTGTAAACAATGTATATCAATCCTGGATACCATCAGGTGGAAATTACATCGCAACCTTTGTGGCAAGTTCCGGAACAGATGTAGGTAGTTCACTCGGATATTTGGTGAATCAATTGAATTACGATTACGAAATTCTGAAGAATCCACGCATTGGAATTCCTCTTGGAAAAATGACATTGGATATTCCACTCCCCGAAAAATGCGAAAGTGTGTATGGATCTTTTTCACTTGAACTAGCCATGGAACAAGTAACTGCCATTGAAAATGTTTTTCGTGGAAGATCGCGCGCAGGGGTTGATGGAGTAGGGCTTGCAGAATACCTTGATTACCTTGGCGCACAAAGTGGAGGACAATCTTTATCCACAGCCATTGTAAGCAAATTCTCTGAAATCATTACTGCCATGCAAGCTGTGCCCGGTCCATTATCGCAAGCTGTGGTAAACAATGCTCCGGCCGTGGAAACAGTGTATCAAAAAATTGTGCAAGGTCTTGTCTTGTTAAAAACAGAAATGCCGAGCGCATTAGGAATTCTGATTACCTATCAGGATGCTGATGGTGATTGACCATGAGATTTACGCATCAACTCCGACAACCGGTAAGCATTGCTCCATTGGCAGTGTTCAGGGTGATTTTTGGATTCATGATGCTTTTGGGAGTCATTCGCTTTGCGGCAAACGGATGGATTGATCAGTTTTACATTCAATCGAAATTTACCTTTCCTTTTTTGGGTTTCGAATGGGTAAAGCCATTGGGAGAAACAGGTATGTACGCTTTGTTTGTGCTCATGGGACTTTCCGCTTTCATGATCATGATCGGGTGGTATTACCGCATTTTTTCGGTCTTGTTTTTTTTAAGTTTTACTTATGTGGAACTGATTGACAAAACCTATTACCTCAATCATTATTATTTCATCAGCATCGTTTCATTTTTGATGTTATTTCTTCCGGCACACCGGTGGTTTTCCGTCGATGCAAAAAGAAATCCGGCATGCGCAAGTTCAACTGTTCCTGCCTGGATGATTGGTGCCATCCGTTTGCAGCTCGGAATGGTTTATGTTTTTGCCGGAATTGCAAAACTCGAAACATCCTGGTTAATCGAGGCACAACCTTTAAGGATATGGCTGCCTGTACATATGGATATGCCCATCATTGGTCCATTTTTGGATGAAGTTTGGGTAGCTTATTTTTTCAGTTGGTTTGGTTGCATTTACGATTTGACCATTCCGTTTTTTTTGATGTGGAACAAAACTCGTGTTCCTGCTTACATTACAGTGATTGTGTTTCATGTCCTGACGCGAATGTTGTTTCCAATTGGAATGTTTCCGTACATCATGATTTTAAGCACGCTTATTTTTTTTCCGGCCAATTTTCACGAACGCATCATCGGATTCACCGGTTGGACAACATCTTCGCTTAGTAGGTTTCGAGCACCGTCTTTGAGAGTGAAATTGATTTCAGGAATTTTTCTTTTGCATTTTATAGTTCAATTGATTTTACCATTTCGTTATTTGGCTTATCCCGGTAACCTGTTCTGGACCGAAGAAGGTTTTCGTTTTTCCTGGCGTGTAATGCTCATGGAAAAAGGAGGCACGACCTTGTTTACAGTTGGCGATCCATCCTTTCCGGGCACAATTGAAATTGTTAATGCCAATTATTTATCTCCTTTTCAGGAAAAGCAAATGAGCTTTCAACCTGATATGATTTTGCAGTTTGCACATTTTCTGCACGATGAATTCAAAGATTCCACAATTGTAATAAGGGATAAAAAGTTTACTTTTCGCGATCCAATTGTGAAAGCGAATAGTTTTGTCAGTTTGAATGGAAAAGCAGCCAAAAGGTTTGTCGACCCCACTGTTAACCTGGCGAAAGAACCCTACAACCTTAAACACCGAAATTGGGTAATGCCTTATGAAGATTAAATCCGTGCTGATTGTTTTCTGTGTGCTGATGGGAAGTATTTTGTTATCAAAAACGACGCATGCCTTTAAAATTTCAGGTGTTGTTTTAGATGAAACCAAGATGCCTGTTCCGGGAGCACGCATCATGATGGAGTCTCAGAAAATTCAGATGATTACGGAAGTGGACGGAAAATTTGTAATTACCGGATTATCGGCCAATACCTATGAACTCAAAATATTTGCGCAGGGCTATTCTTTGTTGGTGCAAAGCATCGAGCTTAAATCGGATACTACCATAGAATTTGTTTTGAAACCTGTCGGAGCTCAGTTGCAAACCTTTGTTGTGGAAGGAGAAGATGATCAACAGTTTTCTACCACACGATTAAATCCTGTAGAAGGAACATCCATTTATGCAGGGAAAAAAAATGAAGTGGTGCTCATGGATAAAACCGATGCCAATACCGCTACCAATAATAGTCGACAAGTCTTTGCAAAAGTGGTAGGCTTGAACATTTGGGAAAGTGATGCTGCAGGATTGCAATTAGGGATTGGTGGCCGTGGCTTAAGCCCGAACCGCACTTCCAACTTCAACACCCGACAAAATGGTTACGATATTTCTGCTGATGCTTTAGGTTACCCGGAGAGTTATTATACACCACCTACAGAAATGCTCGATAGGGTTGAGGTCATTCGTGGTGCTTCATCACTGCAATACGGAACACAATTCGGTGGTGTGGTAAATTTCGTGTTGAAACAAGGTAATCGTGCTCGTCCACTCGAGGTGAATTTGCGTCAAAGTATAGGATCATTTGGTTTGTATAATTCGTATTTGAGTTTAGGTGGAACAAATCGCCGATGGAATTATTTTGCAGCTTATCAATTTAAAACAGGCAATGGATGGCGCGAAAATTCAGGTTTTCGTCAGCATACCTTTTTCACGGCGGTGTCATTTGATGTCACTGAAAAAATTCAGTTGACAACGGATTATACCCACATGAATTACCTCGCACAGCAACCCGGTGGATTAAGCGATGCGATGTATGCAAAAGATCCGCAACAAAGTTTAAGAGACCGCAATTGGTTTTATGTCGACTGGAATTTATTTTCCCTCTCCGCCAATATCACTCTAAGCCCGCGTTCACAAATCAACATCCGAAATTTCGGATTGATGGCTACACGAAAGGCAGTGGGTCATCTTGGAAACATCACCCGACTCGATCCCGGGGGAAACAGAGATATTTTAAATGGTGTTTTTCGGAACATCGGAAATGAAACCCGGTTTTTACACAGGTACTCCATTCGTAAACAGACTTCAGTTTTTTTAGCCGGAATGCGTTGGTATGCCGGTCAGACTACCTCACAACAAGGATTGGGGTCTGCGGGATCCGATGCTGATTTTAATTTCCAAAATCCGCAAGATTTAGAGGGAAGTGATTACCTGTTTCCAAGTAGAAATGCTTCCTTTTTTTCGGAGAATATTTTTTATGTGAATGAAAAGTTCACCATTACGCCCGGTATCCGTTTGGAGTACATTGGAACTTCTTCAGCCGGTTACTATAAACAAATTGCCACCGACCTTGCAGGGAATATTATTTTCGAACAAAACATTGAAACATCCACCAGTAGAAAAAGATGGGTGTTTTTAAGTGGAATTGGATTGAGTCACAAAACCGGAAAAACAAGGGAGTGGTATGGAAATATTTCACAGAATTACCGCGCAATTAATTTTTCCGATTTGGCGATTGTCAATCCTAATTACCGTGTCGATCCGAATATCCGCGACGAATACGGTTACACGGCAGATATGGGGTGGAGGGGTGTTTTCCGGAAAGCAATTACGTTTGATGTTTCCGTTTTTTACATTGATTACCGCAACCGAATCGGAGAAATTCTTCAGGTCGATTCTTCGAATTACACGGTGTATCGTTACCGAACCAACATTGCAGATTCATACAACACAGGCGTCGAAAGTTTTTTTGAGCTGGATGTGTTTCGGTTGTTCAATGATTCTTCCAAAAATGCATTGTTGCTTTTTTCGAATTTGTCGTTTATTCAAGCCTATTATCTCGAATCAGAGGCATCTTCCATTTCCGGAAATAAAGTGGAATTGGTTCCGAATTTTACTGCACGAAATGGAGTTACTTTTAGGTCAAAAGCAATGTCGGTAACGTATCAATTTTCTTATACTTCCGAGCAGTTCACCGATGCAACAAATGCCATCACCACTTCCAATGCGGTGGGAGGATTGGTTCCCGCTTATTGGGTGATGGACTTATCCGCCTCCTACACCTGGAAATTTTTGAAACTTGAAACCGGAGTCAATAACCTAACCGACAACAGGTATTTCACACGAAGAGCAACAGGATATCCCGGTCCGGGAATCATGCCTGCAGATGCACGAAACTTTTATGTTTCCCTACAAGTGAAATTTTAATCAGTAGCCGTATTTTTCTTTCCAACGGGCACGGAGCCATTGACGGATTTCTTCTTCGCGTTTGTTGTTTCCGG
>JBIKKU010000278.1:0-4340 GCA_044360245.1 Flavobacteriales bacterium
CAATTTTTCCAACCTCCCTTGAATTCCGGGCTCAATGGGAAGTATGGAATTGCGCGGAAACTGCACAGGTTCTATTACTCCGTATGCTTTGAAAACGCCCGTCAATTGAACCCAATAGGAAAGTTCTCCCGGTCCGCCGATATAGGCCAGATTCGGTAAAATGGTTTCCTGGTAAAGGGGACGAAGCAATACGTTGGGACTGAAATTTTCGGGATGGTTTTCAACTTCTTCGCGAATGGCATCTTTTGTCCATTTTTTATTTCCATCATGCAAAGCATATCCTTCTTGATCTTGCACAATACGCTTTCTGCTGCCTTTTTCGAGGTAGAAAAAATTTATCTCACGCGGATGAACCTGTGGTTGAAATCCGGCTTGCACCAGTTCTTCGTTTTTTTTCAAAACCTCAGGAAAGGCTTTTCCATCAACGATTTCAGAGAGTATTACAGGTTTAAAAAGTGATTTCAATTCTGCATCATCTCCATCAATCACTACCACATCATCAAAAAATCCATAAACAAAATCGCGTGTAGCTGCAGCCAAGGTTTTGCTTGGTGCATAAGCCTTTTGGATGATTCCCATCACTTCATCGGCATGCGAAAAGTTACCTTTCAATGCGTCGATTTCATTCAGAAAATCGGATAAATCGTCGGTGGTAAATCTTCCAACAGCCCCTTCCTGAACGGTTTCCCAAGAGATTTGTTTTCCAAATAGCTGTACCGAACGAATTTCTTCTTTGTCGTGATCCTCGGTTGCCATCCAAAAAACAGGAAGATAATCAGCACTCGCATCTGCTTTGCGCAATTCCTCCGCAAGACGAATAGTTGTCATGATTTTCGAAAAGAAAAACATCGGACCACCAAGCAATCCGATTTGATGTCCGGTAGTAACCGTAAAACAATTTTCCTTTTCAAGTCGCTCAATCAGGTTTTCTTTTCCGTAGCCTTTCAATTGGTTTTTCAGGACATCGGTAAGGATTTTTCGATTTGAAAAAGCTTTGATTTTTTTTTGGTCCAGAACACGCTGAAGCAGTCGATCGGAACCATGGAATTTTTCCCAAGTGGAGGACAAATGAGAATGTATGGGGAGGAGTTGTTTTTGAAGCATCGCACAAAAATAGGTATTTGCTTAGAACACACGCGGAAAGCATTTGTTCCCTGCAATTTCTATCTTCGCAACATGTTTCGTGAGATTGGTATCCTGATTCGCAAAGAGTTTGAGCTTGAAATGCGTAATAAAGTCGCATTGAGCGGGGTATTGTTGTACGTGATTACCACGATTTTTGTGTGTTATTTGTCGTTTCAATCCATTGAGGACCAAAAGGTGTGGAACACGCTATTTTGGATTATTCTGTTGTTCTCTGCAGTAAACACGATTTCAAAAAGCTTCTTTCTGGAAACCCGTGGTCGTTTGTTTTACCTCTATACCATTGCTTCTCCGGCTACGGTTGTATTGAGTAAGATGATTTACAATATGCTCCTGATGGTTTCTACAGCGGGAATTACCATTCTATTTTATGCCTTGTTTTTGGGATCCAAACCCATCGAAGGTGCTAACCTTGGCATGTACTTTACGGCGCTTTTATTGGGCGCTTCCGGTTTTGCAGGAATTTTCACCCTGATTTCTGCCATTTCCGCAAGAACCAACAATACCATGGGAATTATGGCCATTCTTGGATTTCCGCTAATTCTCCCCCTACTCACCACCTTAATCTTGTTAAGCGATGTTTCCTTGCGTGGTTTGACCTGGGAATATGGCTATCGGGAAGTGATGATTTTGGGTGGGATAAATGTCCTTGTTGCAGCCCTCTCCTATCTCTTATTTCCTTACCTTTGGCGCGAATAAAATCCGGGAACTTTTTCCGGTTTTTCCGACAACAGCCTAGTGATGAAAAATTGGTGGAAATATCTTTCGGTGATTCTTTTGCTTTATGTCATCTATGATGCCTTGCACACGCCTCTAGGTCCGGGGCTTTTGAGTCCTCCGAATAGTCAACTCCATACCGGTCGAAATTCAGCCGTGATGGTTGCAGGATACAATACCGATTTCAGCCTCAGCAACGCTTCCTTCCCTAAGCCCATTGTTTGGTTGGTTTCAGATACTTCGGTCATTCCAGGAACAGTCGATAAAGTATTGGGGAAAAACGAATTGGGATGCACTTTTGATATTCCGGATACCTTGCCATCTCCTTCAATGGATTTGCATGTCCAATATCCCGAAGGTCATTTTAAACTTGCCAACGCTTTTCATGTGGTGGGTTCTGCTACAGGACCTTTGTTGTCAAGTGTTTCGGTGGAACTTAAAAATGCTTCTTATTCCGATCCGGGCCGTGTTTTTCCCAATCGCGAAATTCTGAATGAATCCATTCGCAACCTGATGTTCCATGTCCCGATGTGGTTTTCCATGATGCTGGTAATGACCATCGCCATGGTTTATTCCATCAAGTACCTCAGGACTTTCGACATGAAGTACGACCTGATTGCACGTGAAGCAGTAAAAGTTGGTTTATTGCTCGGAATCCTTGGTCTGGCCACCGGTTCACTTTGGGCGCGCTTCACATGGACCCAATGGTGGGTAAACGACACCAAACTCAACGGTGCAGCAATAACCACTTTAATTTACCTTGCGTACAACATTTTACGCGGATCCATCAACGAGGAACAGAACAAAGCACGTATTGCGGCTGTTTATAACATATTCGCTTATGTGATTTTGATTGTGATGCTCATGATTCTTCCTAGAATTACAGATAACCTTCACCCCGGAAATGGCGGAAATCCTGCCTTTTCCAAATACGATCTCGACAGTGCATTGCGCATGGTATTTTATCCTGCTGTTTTAGGCTGGATGGGCATTTCACTTTGGATGATGCAAATACGCATTCGTACTGCACGAATCATTGAAAAAACTGAAAAACATGAAGCGAATTAATTTCCTTCTTTTGGCTGCATTGTTGTGTTGTGCTGTTCCTGCGCAGGCTTCGGGATTTGACACCTCCATGCATGCATCCGGAAAAATAAACGTCGTAATCGGCGTTATCCTACTCATTTTTGTCGGACTTATTTTGTACCTCTTTCTCACCGACCGCAAACTGAGCAGAATTGAAAAAGAATTAAAAGACAGAGAGTCATGAAGAAAACCCACATCATCGGATTGATTTTTATCGCAGTAGCTATCGGTGTTATCATTTCATCGATTGCCGGTTCATCCACCTATTCCAATTTTTCGGAAGCTTTTGCCAATCCCGGAAAAAAATACACGGTAATCGGATGGTTAGACCACAAACAAACCATTCAGGAAGAGCCTATGCGCTGTTCTTTTTACATGAAGGACAAAGAAAACAACATCAAAAAAGTTGTCTACAATCAGCCTAAACCAACCGATTTCGAACGCTCGGAAGAAATTGTTTTAACCGGCGCCGTGGATGGCGATGTGTTTATCGCAACGGAAATGAAGCTGAAATGTCCTTCGAAATACAACGAACTCCAGAAACAAAATCAATAAACCGTGCAGGAACATCTCCTTCCCGGACAGTTAGGTAATGCCTTCATTGCCATTTCCTTTGCACTGTCGCTCATCTCCTTTATCGGTTATTTCCTTGCTTTCAGAAGCACGGGAGAGCAATCGGAAAGTTGGAAAAAATTTGCCCGCAGAGCTTTCATCGGCGGCGCTTTAGCCTCCTTTGCCTTCATTGGAGTAATGTTTTATTTGCTCGTGCAACAATACACTGAGTACACCTACATCTGGGAACAAACCAATGCTAAAATGTCGATGAAATATATCCTTGTTGCCTTTTGGGGTGGACAAAGCGGTAGTTTCATGTTATGGATATTTTGGCATCAATTGTTGGGACTTGCATTGTTGTGTTGGAATAAAAAATGGGAGATCGAAGTCATGGGAGTTTTCGCCATGGTATCTGCCATCCTCACATCCATGTTGCTCGGTATTTACATTGGTGATTACCGTTTGGGAACAAATCCATTTGCTTTGCAACGCGAAACGGAAGAAGGATTTGGAACCATTTGGAGTCGCATTCCCGATTACCTCACCCTCGATCCGCGTTTTGAAACCGGTAAAGGATTAAATCCCCTGCTGCAGAATTATTGGATGATCATTCACCCCCCAACACTCTTTTTAGGTTTTGCATTAACTCTTGTTCCTTTTGCTTTTGCAGTTGGTGGAATCATGCGTAAACAATATGCTGCATGGATTAAACCCGCGTTGCCATGGACCTTTGCCGGCATCATGGTGCTTGGCATCGGTATTTTAATGGGTGGTGCTTGGGCCTACGAATCGCTGAGTTTTGGCGGATTCTGGGCATGGGATCCGGTTGAAAATGCATC
>JBIKKU010000280.1:0-4328 GCA_044360245.1 Flavobacteriales bacterium
TCGCCAAATACACCGCTGAATTGCGTTTCTTACTTTCTCCAAATCCGAACGCAACCGTTTATATGCTTGGTTTTGCAGAAGCAGGAAATACATGGAGCAGAATATCCGACTTCAACCCTTTCCAAGTAAAAAGAGCAGCCGGTGTAGGTGTACGTATCTTCCTTCCTATGTTCGGATTGCTTGGTTTGGACTACGGTTGGGGCTTCGATGCTTTGGAAAACAGTCCGGGCTTTGTTCCCAAGACAGGTCAGTTTTTCTTTACCATTGGCATGAATCTTGGAGAATTGTAAATCAGGAAAAAAACTATCTTTCGAAAAATGAAAGCCATGCGCATATTATTTCTTCTTTTCCTTTTCGGTGCAATCGCCGGCAGTGCCAGTGCGCAAAAATATGCGTACGTAAACACGCAGAAGATTCTCGAAAAAATGCCGGAGTTTAAAGCTGCTCAACAGCAATTGGATGAGCTTTCGGACAAATGGCAAAAAGAAATAGACAACAAGCAACAAGAAATTTCCAAGATGTGGGATGCCTACCAAAAAGAAAAAATCCTTTTGCCTGAAGAAGAAAGAACCAAGCGCGAAACAGAAATCAATAAGAAAGATTTAGAGGTTCGCGAATTGCAAAAGCAACGTTTCGGCGTAAATGGAGAATTGCATCAAAAACGTCAAGAGTTGATTCGTCCCATTCAAGAGAAAATCCAACGCGCCATTAAAGAGGTTGCCGAGGCAGGTGGTTACGCTTTTATTTTCGACACTTCGCAGTCAGCTTTCATTTTATACGCCGACCCCAAACTCGATAAAACCGATGCGGTATTGAAAAAACTTGGCATCAACTAAACGCAAAACAATTAAATCCAGTAATATACCTAACAATGAAAAAAATAATTTTCTTCCTTACCGTAGCACTCTTGTCAGTTAGTGGAGTGGTGAATGCACAGAAATTTGCATGGGTAGACGCTACAACAGTGTTCGAGGAAATGCCTGAAACCAAAAAAGCAAAAGATTCTTTGGATAGACTTCAAGCCCAGTTGGACAACGAACTTCAGCGCATGCAATCGAGTTTGCAAAAACTTTATTCGGATTACGAAGCTGATGAAAAAGCCAAATTGATCAATGATTTTAACCGTGAAGACCGCGTAACCGAAATCAAAGATTATGAGTCGCGCCTGCAAAGAAAAGCACAGATGAATCAAACATTGCTTCAAGAGCGTTACCAAGGTTTGGTAAATGCCATTGAGGAGAAAATTCAGAATGCCATCAAAGCAGTTGCTAAAGCAAACGGTATTACCTACGTCTTTACCAAAGAACAAGTTTATGTCATTGGAGATGGTGCCGTTGACATTACACCATTGGTAAGAAAGCAGCTTGGACTTCCTGCTCCAGCTCCTGCCGGAACGGGTACAGGGACCGGAACAGGAACTGCACCGACAAAATAACCTACTAAAGAAATAAAAAAAGCCCCGCATGTAGCGGGGCTTTTTTTATCGCAATTGTTCAAGTAAACAATCCGATAATTGACGCTGCAATAAAGTATCTTGTTTAAGCTCATTTTGCAACCATTGATCCGCTTCGTTATCACTCATGTTCAACATCCGATCGACGCGCTGTGCATCGCTTATCAATTTGTTCCAACTGCAATCGCAATAGGAATTCATGTCCACGCCTAGATCCACCAAGGCTTTTACCGAAGGATCGGATGCATTGGTGCAGCCTTCAAAAAATCCCTTCTTCATTTCTTCCATTTGTTTTTGTTTGTCCTGAGCACAGGAACACATCAGAACCAACAGCAGTGGGAACATTAAACGCATAAGTGTACTTTTTTCAAGTATACGTATTTTTTCACCCTGGTTAATCTTAATCAACTTTGCATTTGCGAGGTTTGCATGGTACATTAAATTTGATTTATGCTCTATCGCTTTCTACATACGTTGTTTCGCATTGCCACACGCGCCTTTTTCCGACATTATGAGGTAAAAGGAAAAGAACGTATTCCAACCGAAGGACCTCTTCTTGTGGTAGCCAACCATCCTTCTACGTTTATGGATCCCATAGTAATTGCAACTGCGCTCAACCGCAAAGTGCATTTCATTACCAAAGCAGAAGCATTTCGTTCGCGATTTGCAGCATGGATTCTCCCTAAGTTCAACATGATTCCTATCTACCGAAAAATCCACGATCCGGAATTGATGCACAAGAACGAAGACACTTTTCGCAAAGTCTATGAAATTCTGGAACAAGGCGGATGTGTGCTCATTTTCCCCGAAGGAATCAGCCTCACCGATCGCCAATTGAAACAACTCAAAACAGGCGCTGCACGCATGGCATTTGGAACGGAACAACGTCATAACTATTCCAAAAACGTAAAAATCCTTCCTGTTGGATTGAACTATTCAAATCCGCATCAATTTCAAAGCGACTTATTCGTTCAAATCGATGCTCCCATTTCTGTGTCGGATTATTACGAAGCCCATCGTCAGGATGCCTTTAAAGCCAATCATGCCCTAACAGAAACCATTCGCAAACGCATTGAGCAATTGATTGTTGCCATTCAAGACAAAGAGGTTGATCAATTGATTGAAAAAGTGGAAACCGTTTATAAATCGAGTTTGATTCGCGAGTTGGGGTATTCCAAACAAATCCCGGAACACGATTTTAAAGTCACGCGAATGATCAGTGAAAGAATCCATTATTTCACCGAAACCAATCCGGAACGTGTACAACGTTTCCGCGACGACATCGAACATTATTTTCAATTGCTTCATAAGCTGGAAATCGAAGACAAAAATGTTCGCAAACAGCCATCTGTACTGCCTTTCCCGATAAGATTACTATTTGCTTTTTTGTATTTGCTCATCGGTTTTCCGGTATTCCTTTTTGGTGCTTTAAACAATTATGTTCCTTACAAACTGCCCTACCGCATCGCACAATGGATTAAGGTAGAACCTCAATTCTACGGTGCTGTTATGCTGACTGCAGGAACTTTCGTTTTCTTGATTTTTTACCTCACACAAATTTTTCTTGTTCAACACCTTTTCTTGGATTACCGCATTACACTCGCATACGGACTATTGCTCCCCATCAGTGGTTTCTTTGCTTATCGTTATTGGAAACGCCTCACTTTGTGGCGTCGTCGCTGGCGTTTCTACTCATTGTTTTTTACTTCCCAAAAACTTGTCAGACACCTCATCATGCAACGAGAGCGCATCATGGAAGAATTGGAAAGCGGAAGAAAAGAATATGATGCATTCGTAAATGTAAAAACCGAGTAAAAAGCGATTTAGTGAATTACTCAACTAAATTTTTAGTTGCAAACTCAATATTTTGTACATTGCTTTTATTATTCAACTAAAGACTTAGTTATGAAAAACCTCCGTGAACTCACCGATGCAGAAGCGCAAATCATGAATCATCTTTGGCAATTGCAAAAAGGCAGTGCAAGAGAGGTCATGGAAGCATATGGCAAAAACAAGCCTTCCATCAATACTGTTTCTACGCTAATTCGCATTCTAGAGCAAAAAGGATTTGTTGGCCATAAACCTGCAGGCAGATCGTTCACCTATTTCCCAAAAATTACCCGCGAAGCTTATTTGCAATTCGTGCTTTCTTCCACACTCAAACAATGGTTCGACAATTCGGCCACTAGCATGATTTCCTTCATGAAAAGCAACGGAATGCTCCTGGCTGATGAGGCAAAATCGGTTCGGAAAATGCTGAAAAAAGAGAAAAAAGAGCACAAGGAAAAAGCCGATAAAGCCTCCAAAAAATAAGCGCTTCTGTAATTCGGCTTGAAAAATATTCGCAAAGACCTGTTTTTCAATCACTTATTTCAACACTTGTTCGCATCGACTTTCCTCAAAAACGCTAAATTTGCTCTTCAATTTAGCGTGAAATGGATAATTACTCGTACCTGAGCAATGCGCACCCCGACGCGATCGAGGATCTTTACAACACCTACCTGAACAATCCTGATGCTCTTGAGCACGGATGGAAGAAATTCTTCGAAGGTTTTGAATTTGCACGAACCAATTTCAATGATGGTGGTGCAGTGCCTGAAAACATCGCAGGTGAAATTAAAGTCATGAACCTGATTGCAGGTTATCGCCAACGCGGTCACTTGTTTACCAAAACCAATCCCGTTCGCGAACGCCGCAAGTATTCACCTACCCTGGATATTGAAAACTTCGGTCTGACGCAAGCGGATATGGAAAAAACGTTCCAAGCCGGATCACAAATCGGAATTGGTACAGCAAAACTCAAAGATATCGTTGCGCATCTTCAACAGACCTATTGCCAGAGCATTGGAGTTGAGTACATGTACATGCGCAATCC
>JBIKKU010000357.1:0-3359 GCA_044360245.1 Flavobacteriales bacterium
GAATTTTCCTTCTTGTCGGTAACCATGTTTTTTGCGGTGTTTTTTACGCGCACTTACATTCGATTTTTTTTCGCCACCGGATTTCAATTCAGATGTTTCGCGATTCGCTTTGGGTAGTTCCAGTTTCAAATCAATTTCAACTTCATCTACAACAACGGTTTGGTCTTGCTCCAAATTGCTTTGGTCTTGAACATCTTCCGCTACATTGGAACCATCGTTATTTTCTGCAATTTTCTCTTGATTGAATTCCTGAGTTTCTTCCGATTGATTTTGACCAACATTGTTATCGGCTACATGATCTATTTGCTCTTGTTGAGGGATATCATTGTTAAGCACAGCCTCAACTTCGGACCCTTCATTGTTCGAAACATCATTTGTGTTTTCTTCGGCAACAGGATTTTGCGCTGTTTGAGCTACCGTGGAAGAAGACGTGTTTGTTGCTTGTTGGTTTGCCGTAGTTGAGGATTGTGGGCTTACTTTATTGGTATTGGCAGGAGTTTGGCGTTGCGGGTTAAGTTGTTGCTGAGGCCTTGTATTGCTGCGTTGAACATTGGACACATTCGAACTTTGTACCGGATTATTGAGTTGGAAATTGGTGTATTGTTGCACTTGTGCCAAAGCATTGGACACCATAAAGAGCAAAAACAAGGAGCTTATATAACGCATGAAGGCCACATTTTTCTGTCTGTACAGATCAATGTGGCCTTCGTTCAATACGTTAAGAAAAATATTAGCGAATCATCAGTTTTTCGGTGATTGGCGTTCCGTTTTCAGGCTGCAATACAATGAAATAAGTTCCTGCAGCATAGCGATCGGCATGAATAAAATAACGCGTTTCACCTTGACCAAAAGAACCGGTATGAATTGTTTCCACTACCCTACCCATCATATCGGTAAGAACCAAAGTTCCCTTAAACTCCTTGCTCGCATTCACAGGTATACACGTGATGGCAGAAGCAGGATTCGGGAATACGCCGGTGAGTTTCATTTCAACAGGTTCATCTATTGCCGATGAGTTATCCAATACGTTAAAATGAAAATAACCCTGAGGTGCAACAATTGGACGAACTTGTGTTTTTCCGCTTGTTGATGTCGCCTCGATGTAATAATACAAGGTTGTTCCGGCAGGATGTGCAGGAATATCGGCAACCCAATGATCATGTCCAATGGCACTCATGGCAACAGGTGTATAACCGGTACCGGGTGTAGTTGACCAATACATCGTTGCGGTAACAATTGGTGTTTTGTGTTTGATGTAAGCATCTACTTCATAAGGATTCACCTGATCGTAGGTATCGGGTAAATTCTGATGAGAAATCAGCAATTGATCTGCAGCTCCAATAAGGTTGGTGATGCAATGAATTACTCCGCCTGCGCTAATCAGGTTAGCAGAAGAGTTATCTGCATCGATGGTTGCAATGGTATAACCCGGCAACTGTTCCTGAAGAATACGCAATGCTGTAGTGTCATACTCCGTGTAATAGGTAGGAACAATTACGGTTTTATTGACAAATACAAAATTGGCGTAGGTTCGGTAATAAGCGTTACCATAAGGTGCTCCCGCATATCCACCACTCGTGCTTGGTGGCATTGGAATGCGCACAATCTTGTATGGAGTACCATAAACGGAATTGTAATTTGAAGTGACGTATAAAATGTTGGCTTCAATTTGGGGACCATCACTAATTCCTGCAGGAAATTGTCCAACAAGAATTGTTTCTTCATTCAGAAATTTCATGTGCATATCGATATGGTGAATATCGTCGTAGGGCAATGTTTCCATTTTGATATACCGCGTAATTCCCATGTATTTGCGCATGATGGTATCGATATCGGCTTCGGACTTCACCGTAACCGAATATGGATTTCCTGCATCGTTTTCGTCAAGAATTAATTTAGATGCAAAGGCAGTTCCAAATCCATCAACCATCCAGTTACCACCGGTATTTACCAAGTCGTAAGGAGCAGCGGTTGTTCCGTGTAATCCAATTCCCTTGTACAATGCATATTCATTGGGCATGGCATCATCATCCGGACGCGGACGGTTATAAATCCATTCCACAAGCAAAACGGAATCCACTTCATTTTTATAAACTGTATGTGCTCCATAATCGCGAATCCAAATGGAATTGAAAGGAACTTCGAGGTATTTCACATTAGTTAAAGGAACACCTTGTCCGTTGAGGTAGGTTTTCACTTGGGTTGAATCGGTGCAATGGATTAGCACTTCACACTCTTCTTGTGCGGCATCAACAATCTTGGCCAAAATAGAAGGATAGCTTGTCCAAGTAAGTACCAAAGTTTGCACTTCCTCCCATTGGGCCATGGTGCGCACATCAAAAGGAGGCGGAGTTGAAACCGATCTGGAGTTTCCTCCGAATTGGTAGGTTCCGTTAAGTAAGATTTGCTCTTCCTGCGGGGTAAGTCCTGCCGGAAGGTTTTGCTGGGCCATTGCTCCTTGAAAAAGAGCTAAACCTGCTAGCGTTCCTATAATTTTTTGCATGCTTGTTGAAATTGAATCGTCCTAAATATAAGGCTTTCGGCAATCCAAACATGCTCCGTTGGCTAGGTTTGAAAAAAAATTAGTACTATGTATTGCATAATACCTTCCTTTGTTTATATCTTTGCAATGTAAACAAGAACAAACATGGACATCGACAATGCGAAAGCGCAGATGAAAAAGGGAGTTCTGGAGTTATGCATATTGTCCATCCTCAAACGACAAGAAGCTTATCCGGGTGAGATCATCGAAGAAATGAGGGCTTCGAAGATCATTCTGGTGGAAGGGACCCTCTACCCTTTGCTGACCCGATTAAAAAACTCCGGTATTCTGAACTACCGATGGGAAGAATCGACCTCGGGACCACCCCGCAAGTACTATAGCCTAACTCCGGAAGGCGAAAAATTCTTGGTTGAATTGCAAACCGCCTGGGATGATTTGGTGAAAACCGTAAAAACTGTCAGCGTAAAAAAACTCAATAACTAATCCTCATGAACAAGACTATCAGTGTCAATATAGGTGGCTTTGTCTTTAACATCGAAGAAGAAGCCTATGAAGCCTTGCAAAAATACCTGCAAGCCATAAAACGTTCACTTGCCGGCGATGAAAGCATGGAAGAAATCATGCACGACATTGAATTGCGCATTGCTGAATTGCTAAAAACATCGTTGAATAAATATTACAAGGAAGTCGTAAACAAATCCGATATCGATGATGTGATTGCGGTAATGGGAGAACCTTCTGCATTTGCAGGAGAAGAAGAACAACCTAAATCGAAATCAACTTCCGGAAAAAAAGATTCGTACGAAAATCCCGATCGACAAGTTTTTCGTGATCCTGACGACCGCATGATTGGCGG
>JBIKKU010000032.1:0-15173 GCA_044360245.1 Flavobacteriales bacterium
TTTTTGAATCACCTTCAAAACTTACGAAACGCTCTTCATCAGTGCGGTCGTATTTGATGATGATTTTTTGAGCATCAACATATTCTACTGTTCCTTCACCTTCTGCATTGATAAGAACGCGTGAATCGCGAGCAACCAATTCTTCGATACCTGTTCCTACGATAGGAGCTTCAGGACGAAGCAATGGAACTGCCTGACGCTGCATGTTAGATCCCATGAGCGCACGGTTCGCATCGTCATGCTCAAGGAATGGAATCAACGATGCTGCAATAGATGCAATCTGATTGGTTCCTACATCCATGAGTGCAACGTCCTTAGGTTCTACAACCGGGAAGTCAGATTCAAGACGAGCAATTACTTTATCAACCGTGAAAGTTCCTTTATCATCCACAGGAGCATTGGCCTGTGCAATTACGCGATTATCTTCTTCTTCAGCGCTGAGGTAAATCGGCTCTTCGTTGAGCACAACAGTACCTTCAACAACACGACGGTAAGGTGTTTCAATGAAACCAAGACGATTAACTTTCGCAAATACACAGAGTGAAGAAATCAGACCGATGTTTGGACCTTCAGGTGTTTCGATGGTACACAAACGACCATAGTGCGTGTAGTGTACGTCACGAACCTCAAATCCTGCGCGCTCGCGGGAGAGACCACCGGGCCCGAGTGCAGAGAGACGACGCTTGTGCGTAATTTCTGCAAGAGGATTGGTTTGGTCCATGAACTGCGAAAGCTGATTGGTACCAAAGAAAGAATTGATTACGGAAGAAAGTGTCTTCGCATTAATCAAATCGATAGGAGTAAATACTTCGTTATCGCGAACGTTCATACGCTCACGAATGGTACGCGCCATACGGGCAAGACCTACACCAAACTGGTTATAGAGCTGCTCACCTACGGTACGAACACGACGGTTAGACAAGTGGTCAATATCATCCACATCGGTCTTAGAGTTGATCAATTCGATCAAATATTTTACGATGGCAATGATGTCAACTTTAGTCAGGATACGTGTATCCGGATTGATATCCAAACCGAGTTTTTTGTTGATACGGTAACGCCCTACTTCACCGAGGTCATAACGTTGCTCAGAGAAGAAGAGTTTGTCGATTACCGAACGTGCAGTTTCCTCATCCGGTGGTTCTGCGTTACGCAGCAAACGGTAGATGTATTCTACAGCTTCTTTTTCGGAGTTGGAAGTATCTTTTTGAAGGGTGTTGTAGATGATGGAGAAGTCGGCAGAATTGCTTTCTTCTTTATGAAGAATAATTGATTTAACACCTGAATCGGCGATGAGGTCGATATGATGTTCTTCAATTACTGTTTCGCGTTCAATCAAAACTTCGTTACGTTCGATGGAAACTACCTCTCCGGTATCTTCATCTACGAAATCTTCTACCCATGAGCGAAGCACACGAGCAGCAAGACGACGTCCAACGACTTCTTTAACGGCTTTTTTAGAAACTTTAATCTCATCTGCAAGATTAAAGATCTCCAAAATATCACGGTCACTTTCGTATCCAATGGCACGGAAGAGTGTGGTTACCGGAAGCTTCTTCTTACGGTCGATGTAAGCATACATCACATTGTTGATGTCGGTTGCAAATTCAATCCAGGACCCTTTGAATGGAATGATACGGGCTGAATACAATTTGGTACCGTTGGCGTGACGGCTTTGACCGAAGAATACCCCTGGCGAGCGGTGAAGCTGGGAAACGATAACACGCTCAGCACCATTGATCACAAAAGATCCTTTTGGTGTCATGTACGGAATTGTTCCGAGGTATACGTCCTGCACGATAGTTTCGAAATCCTCATGCTCAGGATCGGTACAATACAATTTTAATTTGGCCTTCAGCGGAACGCTGTAGGTGAGACCACGCTCGATACACTCAGTAATTGTATATCGTGGCGGATCGATAAAGTAATCGAGAAACTCCAATACAAACTGATTACGTGTATCAGTAATTGGAAAATTCTCCGCGAATACTTTAAAAAGTCCTTCGTTCTCACGGTTTTCGGGAGTTGTTTCCAATTGGAAAAACTCCTGGAACGATTTCAACTGGATCTCTAAGAAATCCGGGTAATCGTATTTGTTTTTACTCTTTACGAAGCTAATGCGCTTCGATTTGTTATTAGTTGTTGCCAAGGGATTGAGATTTAAGTAAGAAACCAAGACCGATGATCAAATAACCTGCTTAAACAACAAAAGGGTTAAGGCCCCGGTTGTTACCGGTGCCTTAACCACTGTATTGCAGTGAAGCTTATTATTTAATTTCAACTTCTGCTCCAGCTTCAACGAGTTTAGCCTTAAGTGATTCAGCTTCCTCTTTTGAAACACCCTCTTTCAAGGTTCCGGGAGCACCGTCAACGAGATCCTTAGCTTCTTTCAGGCCAAGACCAGAAAGTTCTTTAACGAGCTTAACAACTGCGAGCTTGTTAGCACCACCGTTTTTCAGGATTACATCGAAAGATGTTTTTTCCTCAGCAGCAGGACCACCAGCACCAGGAGCAGCAGCTACAGCAACTGCAGCAGCAGCTGGTTCGATACCGTACTCGTCTTTAAGGATTTGTGCGAGTTCATTTACTTCTTTTACAGTCAGATTAACCAACTGTTCAGCGAGAGCTTTAACGTCTGCCATTTTTCTATGGTTTTAATTGATGATTAAACAATGAAATTAATTAAGAATTTTTGTCCTGGAGTGTTTTGACCAAACCGGCGATCGTGTGTTTTCCACTTTGTAGAGCAGAAATAACGTTTTTCGCAGGAGATTGCAACAAGCCAACGATGTCTCCGATGAGTTCGTTTTTAGACTTGATGTTGCAAAGGTTCTCAAGTTGGTGGTCGCCCACGTAAATTGATTCCTCAACATAAGCTCCTTTGAGAAGCGGACGATCACCTGCCTTGCGGAAATCTCTGATCAATCTTGCAGGTGCGTTACTTGCTTCGGCAGTAAGAACTGCAGAAACTCCGTGCAATGCTGCATAAAGTTCAGAATAATCCACACCATCAACACGCTCCATTGCTTTCTTCAGCAAGGTGTTTTTTACCACAACCATGTTGATCTGTTTTTTGAAGCACTCCTTACGAAGTTTATGTGTTGCTTCAGCATTCAGATTTGATGTGTCTGCGATGTAAAGTACCTTGTTGTTCTCCAGCAATTGGGTTAATTCGGCGATTGCCTGATTTTTTTGATCCCTTGTCATATCTGGGGAATTAAGGATTAAATATTGACTGATTTAGTGTCGACCGAAATCCCTTTGCTCATGGTACTGCTCAGAAAAATGCTCTTCACATACGTACCTTTTGCGGAGGATGGCTTCAGCTTAACAAGCGTTTGGATCAGTTCATTCGCATTGTCTGCAATCTTCTGTGCGTCGAAAGAGACTTTGCCGATGGAAGCATGAACGATTCCGTACTTGTCAACTTTGAAGTCGATTTTACCAGCCTTTACTTCCGTAACAGCCTTTCCGATGTCCATTGTAACGGTACCGGTTTTAGGGTTTGGCATAAGACCGCGCGGACCGAGAATACGTCCGAGTGCCCCTACTTTACCCATGATGGAAGGCATGGTGATGATAACATCAACATCTGTCCATCCTGCTTTGATTTTCTCGATGTATTCATCAAGTCCAACAAAGTCGGCACCTGCATCGAGCGCTTCTTTTTCTTTGTCAGCAGAACAGATAACGAGAACGCGAACGTCCTTACCTGTACCATGCGGAAGAGAAACCGTACCGCGAACCATTTGGTTGGCTTTACGTGGATCAACTCCAAGGCGAACTGCTACATCAACTGAAGCGTCGAATTTTACAGTGGTAATATCCTTTACGAGTTTGGAAGCTTCAGCGAGTGTATATGCTTTTTCAGCATCTACCTTGCCAGCTACTTCCTTTTGTTTTTTTGTCAAACGTGCCATAACGCGTCTAAGTGAATCGATTAATAAAATCAGAATGGTTTGTCACCTGAAACGGTGAGTCCCATACTGCGTGCAGTACCTGCGACCATACTCATGGCTGATTCAACGGTGAAGCAGTTGAGGTCAGGCATTTTTTCTTCGGCGATTTTACGTACTTGATCCCAAGTGACGCTTCCAACTTTTTTACGATTGGGTTCTGCCGATCCGCCTTTGATCTTCGCTACTTCAGCCAGCTGGATTGCAACCGGTGGAGTTTTTACGATGAAGTCGAATGACTTGTCATTGTAAACTGTGATCACAACAGGCAACACTTTTCCTGCTTTGTCCTGAGTGCGCGCATTGAACTGCTTGCAGAATTCCATGATGTTAACACCTTTGGAACCCAATGCAGGACCAATCGGAGGAGAAGGGTTGGCGGCACCGCCTTTTACCTGAAGCTTAATAAAGCCAGTAATTTCTCTTGCCATTGTGAATAAATATTAATTCTTAGTTTTCTTTTTCAACCTGCATATAATTCAACTCAAGCGGAGTTTTACGTCCGAAGATTTTCACCATTACTTTCAGTTTTTTCTTCTCTTCGTTGATTTCTTCAATCACACCAGTGAAATTGTTGAATGGTCCGTCGATTACTTTTACGGATTCTCCAACGATGTAAGGAATGTTGATTTCCTCTTCGCTTTCGCTGAGTTCATCATATTTGCCAAGAATGCGGCTAACTTCGGAAGCGCGCAGCGGAACAGGATCTCCTCCTCTTTCCGCGCCAAGAAAGCCAATAACATTCGTCAGGTTCTTAATTGCGTGTACGATCTCTCCAGTCAGGGCTGCTTCAATCAACACATACCCCGGAAGGTAACTGCGTTCTTTCGAAACTTTTTTCCCATTTCTGATCTGGTAGATCTTTTCGGTTGGAATGAGTACTTGCGGAACGAGGTCTGAAAATCCCAGACGGCTCATTTCAAGTTCAACCTGATCGCGGACTTTTTTCTCTTTTCCACTTACAGCCCGAACAACGTACCACTTTTTGTTTATTTCGCCCATTGCCGACCGATATTAATTTTCACCAAAAATACCGTTATAGAAAAATCCAAGAATCCCTCTCCAAACAAATCCTGCTTCCTCACCTACTTGGCCTACGGGACGAATCCCGAAAACGAAGTCCATGAGAAAAACAAAAAGTGCGAAGATCATGGAAGTTACAAGAACAATGATTGCACTGCTTTGCAACTCCTTCTGGGTTGGCCAACTCACTTTATTGACAAGCTCGTTTACCGTTTCTTCGAAATATGCTCTGATACCAGCCACTTTGATATTTTTTTAGTTGTTGTATTCTCTTCTATTGCACGGGTGCCCGGATTCGAACCAAGATCAACGGTTTTGGAGACCGCTATTCTACCCTTGAACTACACCCGTTTATTATGACAGCTAAAGGTGTCCCCATCGGAAACACCTTCAGCCCATCATAGTGATTTCAGTGAATTACTTCACAATCTCGATTACCTGACCAGCACCTACGGTACGACCACCTTCGCGGATAGCGAAACGGAGACCTTTATCCATAGCTACAGGAACAATCAGGTTAACAGTGATAGTTACGTTATCACCAGGCATAACCATCTCACGACCTTCCGGAAGTGCGATTTCACCGGTTACGTCTGTTGTACGGAAATAGAACTGCGGACGGTATTTGTTTTGGAATGGAGTGTGACGTCCACCTTCTTCTTTCTTAAGAACGTAAACCTCAGCCTTGAACACAGTGTGTGGGGTGATTGACCCTGGCTTAGCGATTACCATTCCACGACGGATAGCTTCTTTATCGATACCACGGAGAAGAAGACCTACGTTGTCACCAGCCTGACCGCGATCGAGGAGCTTACGGAACATTTCAACACCTGTAATGGTTGAAGTAAGTTTTTCTTCTTGCATACCGAGGATTTCAACGTTGTCACCAACATTGATAACACCAGTTTCGATACGACCTGTAGCAACAGTACCACGACCAGTGATCGTAAATACGTCTTCAACAGGCATAAGGAAAGGCTTCTCGATATCGCGTGGTGGAATTTCGATCCATGAATCTACTGCATCCATCAAAGCTTCAATAGTAGCAACCCATTTAGCGTCACCGTTCAAACCACCAAGGGCAGAACCGCGAACAACCGGAGTGTTGTCACCATCGTAACCATAGAATGAAAGGAGTTCACGTACTTCCATCTCAACGAGGTCAAGAAGTTCAGCATCGTCAACCATGTCCACTTTGTTCATGAACACAACCAGACGAGGAACACCTACCTGACGACCAAGAAGGATGTGCTCACGAGTTTGTGGCATTGGACCATCTGTAGCAGCTACTACAAGGATAGCTCCATCCATCTGTGCAGCACCGGTAACCATGTTTTTCACATAGTCAGCGTGTCCCGGACAGTCTACGTGTGCGTAGTGACGGTTGTTTGTTTGGTACTCAACATGCGAAGTGTTGATAGTAATACCACGCTCTTTCTCTTCAGGAGCGTTATCGATCGAAGCAAAATCTCTCATTTCAGCAAGACCTTTGTTCGCGAGAACAGTGGTGATTGCAGCAGTAAGAGTAGTTTTACCATGGTCAACGTGACCGATGGTCCCGATATTCACGTGGGGCTTGGAACGATCAAATGTTTCTTTTGCCATAGTTCCTGTGTTGTTTAATTGTTTATTACTTGTTTTTACTTTTTGCTTTTCAATAATTGCTCCTGAAGCAGAGCTGATGAGGGGGATTGAACCCCTGACCTCTTCCTTACCAAGGAAGTGCTCTACCACTGAGCTACATCAGCTAGAACATAGAATCACCCTGAAGTAAAACTTACTTCAGGGCTATCTACTCACTATAAGAGCGGGAGACGAGGCTCGAACCCGCGACCCTCAGCTTGGAAGGCTGATGCTCTACCAACTGAGCTACTCCCGCTTATAATCTTTTTGTGGGGACAGATGGATTCGAACCACCGAAGGTAAAACCAGCAGATTTACAGTCTGCCCCATTTGGCCACTCTGGTATATCCCCAACACAACATTTTAAAGAACTTGAGCCGAGGAAGGGACTCGAACCCCCGACCAGCTGATTACAAATCAGCTGCTCTACCAGCTGAGCTACCCCGGCTTACTCGCTAAAGGGAAATCTTGTGAAACCCCTATAAACAAAGCAGACCTTCTTAAAAAGGTCTGCAAATGTATTAAAGATTCAGAACTGAACAAAAAAATGAACAGCTTTTTTTTGAAAAGTATAAAGTCCGCCGCAAAGTTTGGCACGGGTAGCCCCGTTTATCCTTGTTTTTCCTTGTGTTTCAGTACTTGCGTACGAAGTGCTTCAACGGATAAATCGACCGCTTCTTCGAAAGACTTGCATTGGCGCGAAGCAAAAAGTTCTTTTCCGGGCACATTGATTTTGATCTCTGCAATTTTATTCTCGTTTTCTTTGTTCTTATCCAAGCGCAAAAAAACCTCACCGGCTGTAATCCGGTCATGAATGGAATTCAACTTCCCGACTTTTTCTTCTACAAATTGAATGAGCTTGGTGTCTGCATCAAAGTGAATGGATTGAATCTTGATTTGCATAATGTGTTTCCTCCTTGTGTGCTACCCTGCCAGTGGGTGTGCTTTTTGATAAACATTCTTTAGTTTTTCTATGGTGTTGTGGGTATAGACCTGTGTTGCCGCAAGACTGGCATGTCCGAGGATTTCTTTGATGGCGTTGAGGTCAGCCCCTTTGTTGAGCAAATGCGTGGCAAACGTATGCCTAAGCACGTGCGGACTTTTTTTCGTTATACTGGTTACCTTGGTAAGGTACTCATTAACCTTTCGATAAACAAAAGATGGTGTCATTTTTTTGCCTTTGTCATCTACCAAAAACCAATCTTCGGTATTACCACTTATTTCGTTTAAGTGTTTTTTGTATTGTCCCATTAACTCTGCTAATTCAGGGGTAATTGGTATGATTCGTTCTTTGTTGCGTTTTCCTAAAACACGCATTCGGTCGGAAGAAATATCTTTCCATTGCAATCCAATTATTTCTGCTCTCCGCATGCCGGTACCATACAGGACTTCCAATAAAAGGCGGTCGCGAATACCCGAAAAATCCTCCGCAAACAATGCTCCTGAAAACAAATCTTCCATGCGCGATTCTTCAACAAATACCGGGAGTCTTTTGGAAACTTTTGGAGCCGGAACTTTTCGAACTGGATTGGACTCCAACAAACCTTGACTCATTTGAAATCGAAAAAAAGCATTAAGGCAGGATAATTTTCTGCGCACCGTTCGGGGATCCCTGCCTTTCTCCATCAACTCCACTACCCAACTGCGAATCATGGAAGAAGTAACTTGAAGTAAATCGTCTGTTTCAAACGATACACGGCAAAAGTTACTAAACTCATTGAGATCATCCATATAAGCCCGCAGCGTATGGGGAGAATATCTCTTTTCTGTGCTTAGGTATCGGGAAAAGGATGCTACAGGCATAAACTAAAAAAGGGAATCGATGTGATTCCCTTTACGTATCTGAATTCAGAATGTTTCTTATTGCTCTGTCAATTGCATCTTCAGGCGATATTTCGCGCGAATGATCTCCTGACGGCGATTGATGGAAGGCTTAGAGAACGATTGACGCTCACGCAGTTCTTTTACGATACCAACTTTTTCGTACTTCTTTTTGTACTTCTTGAGCGCTTTGTCGATAGACTCGCCTTCTTTAACCGGAATGATCAACATAATACTGTTCCTTTTTTTTTAATTGTGGGTGGCAAAGATATAAAAATTTCGAATATGCAAATCAACCCTTTAAAATTTCGCGGGAAATGACAAGTTTCTGGATTTCAGAGGTCCCTTCCCCGATGGTACAGAGTTTAGAGTCGCGGTAAAACTTCTCTACCGGGAAATCTTTGGTATACCCGTATCCGCCAAAAATCTGCACTGCTTCGGTAGCAACACGAACGGCTACTTCTGAAGAGTAATATTTGGCAATAGCACCTTCGGTAGTGACTTTCATTTTTTTGTTCTTTTTGTCGGCAGCACTGTAAAGCAACAATTCTGAAGCTTCAATTTCGGTGGCCATATCAGCAAGTTTGAATGCAATGGCCTGGAATTGAGAAATAGGTTTACCGAACTGTTCACGTTCCTTGGAATATTGCAATGCCGCTTCGTATGCACCTTTGGCAATACCCATTCCGAGTGCTCCGATAGAAATTCTTCCACCATCAAGGATTTTCATGGCTTGGTAAAATCCATCACCAAGATTTCCGAGAATCTGACTTTTATGTACACGGCAATTTTCGAAAATCAATTCGGCAGTTTCAGAACAACGCATGCCTAATTTATTTTCTTTTTTTCCTCCCGAAAACCCCGGAGTTCCGCGTTCAATTACAAATGCGGTAATTCCTTTGGAATCGAGCAATTCTCCGGTACGAACAAGTACAACCGCTACCTCAGATGAAATACCGTGTGTAATCCAGTTTTTTGTTCCATTGATTACCCAATAATCACCGTCTTGTTTTGCAACACATTTCATGCGCATGGCATCGGAACCTGTATTGGCTTCGGTTAAACCCCAAGCGCCAATCCATTCACCGGTGGCAAGTTTGGGTAAATATTTTTTCTTCTGTTCTTCGTTTCCGAATTCAAGAATATGGTTGGTGCAAAGAGAATTGTGCGCTGCAACACTCAGGCCAACAGAACCACAAACTTTAGCTACCTCTTCAATAACGGTGATGTATTCGAAATAAGACAATCCTGATCCTCCATATTCCTGAGGCACCAATACACCCATCAAGCCCAACTCTCCGGCCTTGCGGAAAAGGTCACGCGGGAATTCCTGGCTTTCGTCCCATTTCATTACGTTAGGACGAATTTCTTTCTCTGCAAAATCACGCACCACTTGCGCAATCATCAATTGATCTTCTGTTTTATTGAAATCCATGTTGGATGTTTTTCGAATTAATAGGCGACTAAATTAACAATATTCTTAGTGTATGGTTCGAGTTTTTCTTTTCCACCTAGGAAGCCCAACTCAACCAAAAACGTAAATCCCATTACCTCACCACCTTGCATGCGAACAAGCTCAGCAGCAGCCGTTGCAGTTCCTCCTGTAGCCAAAAGATCGTCGTGAATGAGAACTTTCATTCCCGGGCGAATGGCATCTACGTGCATTTCCACTTCTGCAGAACCGTATTCGAGATCGTATTTGTATGTTATGGTTTGATAAGGCAATTTTCCTTTTTTACGAACGGTGATAAAAGGCACACCCAAACGTATCGCCAATGGCATTCCATAGAGAAATCCACGGCTCTCCACACCAACAATCGCATCGGGCTTATGATTGACATACAAGGACGCCATGTATTCTACGATGTCGGCAGACAAAATGGGATCTTGTAAAACAGGTGTTATATCCTTGAATAAAATTCCCGGTTTGGGGAAATCTTTCACATCGCGGATTGTTGCTCTAATTCTTTGTTCCAACTGCGTCATTGCACACTTAAATAGGGTGCAATTTTACTGTATAAATCGGCATCCACCAAATCGGTTTTCATTAAGTCTTCTGTGGATTGAAAAGGACCGTGTTGCGCTCTGTAATTGATAATTCCATTCGCAATACGGTAGTTCAAATATGGCAAAACCAAAAGTTCTTTTAACGTGCAGGAATTAAGGGCAATGATGCGATGTGGTGCATCAATTTTTAGTAGGGGACGAATTTTCTCAATCGTTTCCGGTTTGATTCCATACACCTCAGCAAGCTGATCCACTGAATGGAATCCACCTAATCGATCACGGTATTGAACAATTCTTTTTGCAAGTTTCATCCCAATACCCGGCAAGGATTCAAGCAGAGTGGTATCTGCCGTATTTAAATCAATTATGGGGCGATTGCTTTTTTTGATTTCAGGATAGAATTTTTCCTGCGTTTTTCCTTTTTGTACCCAAGGAGAAATATATGCGTAAAATTCAGGCGTAATGCCGTAAGTTTTTTTCAGGTCTTCGACTTTATTGATTCTCCATCCTTTTTTTCGAAAGGACATTAAAGACTTTACAGCACGCTCAGGAAAGCCTAACAAGCGAAGTGTATCTGGATCAACCCGATTGACATCAAACAAAAAAGGATCGATTCTTACGTTTCGATCCTTTTTTTGAAAACTATTGTCGCGATTGCGGTTGAACTGTTTTTGTTCGTTGTGGTTTTCCTTTTCTTTTTCGGAATTTAACCAGGCTTCTACTTCCTGTTGTCGTTCCGAAAAATCAAATCCTTTTTCACTATCGACTAACCTCTGGTATTGATCATACAACACCAGTAAAACAATTAAAACAACCAAAGCAATGATCCCCTTGCGCTCCCTTGCGGGAATGTTCAGGAGCTCGTTTTTAACCCATGAACTTTTCAATTGAATTATTCCGGTTGACGCGCCTCTTCCTTGTCATTTTCGGAAAAGGAATCGGGTTCGGGTTTTGGAGGTGTGGTTAATACTTTGTAGAAGAAATATACGGTTACCAGCGTAATCACAATTTCAGTAACAAGCATCATGGTTAAAGCTGCGGTAGTCATGAGGTAAATCTCCCTTCTTTAATGCGTTTTTTATAGGCAACGTAAACGAAATAACAAACAGCAAGAAATACTGCCAACAATAATATTCGAGATAAATTGATAAACAATAATTTCTTATCGAGTTCTTTTAATACATGCGTTTTTGAAGTTGACAACAACTCTTTTGCATGAGTATCATCAGAATATTTCAATACACTATCCAATACCGGTAATGCATCGTTATACTTCTCATTTTTTACCAAATCACCGGCCTGTGCAATTAACGGAGAGACATCCAACGATGCTTCCAAATTCGATTTGGACAAACCTATTTGTTCAATTTTAGCAATTTCTGCATGTGTTGCCTTGTTGGTAATTTGGTCCCAAACACCGGGTAGACTTGCAAAAAACACCCATCCCAATAAAGCAGGTGTGATGAATTTAATCACGAATTTGTATATCGAAGGTACTTTAATATCCGCGCCATCCGTAATTTCTTTCCAGCCTTTATCCATTCCGAATACCCATGCAAACAAAATGACTTCAAACAAGGCAAAAACTACAAGCGAGAATGTTCCTGCCCAGAAATCGTATTCATCAAATACGCCATAATTGAAAAACAAAACGGTTGGTAATCCTAATACAAATACCGCAAACCCAAAAAACCAGGCAGCAGGTTTTCTTTTCCAACCAAATTCATCTTCAAGGAATCCCATTACAGGAGTACCCATGGCCAATGAGGAAGTAATACCTGCAAAGAACAATAATCCAAACCAGAATACACCTGCAATAACAGCCATGACAGGACCCCACTGTTCGAAGAGATAAGGAAGGGTTTTAAAGCCAAGTCCAAGTCCACCGTTTTTGGTCATTTCCACAACCTGATCAATGCCTAAGTAACCAACTGCAATTGGAATGATAACTGCAGAACCCAGAACAACCTCAACGAATTCATTCATCCATCCAGCCGACATTGCATTCAAGGCAATATCATCTTTGGATTTCACATAAGATGCATAACACTGAATAGACCCCATTCCTACAGATAATGTAAAGAAAATTTGTCCTGCTGCTGCAAGCCAAACTTTGGGATCCCAAATGGTGTCGAATTGAGGTGTCCATAAAAAGTTTAATCCCACTGTACCATCATGAATTGCCCCATGCTCACCGGCCTGAACCGTAATGGCTTTGTAGGCAAGAAAAACGCCAAAAATCAACAATAAGGGCATACCAATTTTAGCAGCCTTTTCAACCCCGCCACTAAGTCCACGTGATAAAATCCAGGTATTCAACAACAAACAAATTACCCAAAAAATAAAGGGTTCGGTTGGAGAAGCTAATGAAACATAATCACCAAAAAAACCGGCTACTTGTTCTTGTGTTTGTCCATCAAAAGTGCGTGCCGCGGAATGATAAGCCCAACTTAAGGTCCATGATTCTAAATAACAATAATAAGCAGCTACTGCGAGATTGGTAAAAATTCCAAATACACCAATGTATTTCCAAAATTTACGTTTATCCATCGAATCGAGAATAAACGGAGTGCTATGGTGACCAAATTTCCCACCAAATCGACCCATACTCCACTCTATCCACAACAAGGGAATTCCCATTAGCAGGAAACAAACCAAATATGGAATAATAAATGCTCCTCCACCATTTTGAATTGCTTGAACAGGAAATCGAAGAAAGTTCCCAAGTCCGACGGCGTTTCCGGCCATAGCCAGAATTAATCCAACCCGCGAACCCCAGGATTCTGTATTTGACATAAGCGTGATTTTTGGTAATGGGTAAAAATAACCAAGATTTTGAATTAACCATGAATTAATTCCGCTTCAAGGCCTTTACAATAAGGTAAGAAATCAGGAAATCCTCAGTATTTATGGATATTTAGGAATTTATTACCCGACCGAATTGTCATCGAAACATTAGTTTGACTGCATTTGCGATTTCAGAATGGCAAGGCCCTCTTCGAAAGCATGTGGATTGTAACCTAATTCGCGAATGGCTTTGTCCAAAATAAAACCTGTGCGTGGCGGACGTTTTGCAGCCTGATTTAACGTATTGGATTTAATGGGATGAATGATTGATTTATCCAAACCATAAAAATCTGCTACACGTTCAACCAATTCAACTATGCTCATAAAATCTTTACCTGATAAATGATACACACCAGTTGCATTTTTCGCTGCAATAAGGATGCAACCTGTTGCCAAATCTTCTGCAAGTGTTGGCATACGAAATTGATCGTCGACAATGTTTAAAGGCTCGCCTTTTTCCAAAGCGCCTTTGGCCCAAAGCACAATGTTGGTGCGACTCATATTGTCTGCAATCCCATATACAATAATGGTTCTCGCAATAGCCCATCGAATGGAAGAATCCATTACAATTTTTTCGGATTCATTCTTCGACCATGCGTAGTAACTTAATGGATTTGGAATTGCGTCTTCTGCGTAGGGACCATTTTCTCCATCAAAAATAAAATCGGTTGAAAGATGAATAAACTGAGGGTTGTATCCGTTATGCGATTTTTTTAACTGAGTCAATTCATCAACCATAATGGCTACCGCATCAACATTGATTTTCTTACATTCTTCTTTTTTTACTTCGCACGCATCCACGTTGGTCATGGCAGCTGTATTGATAACCACATCCGGCAAAAAAGAAGAAAATAAGTCATGTACATTCTCCGAATTGGTAATATCCAAAGATTGATAGACATAATCCTTTTTGTCATTCATCCGATTTTCTCCTTGAGAAGTGGCCAACAATTGAAAGCGATCATCGTGACGTAATTGCAGAACCAATTTTTGTCCGAGTAAACCGTTAGATCCGGTGATGAGAATTTTCTTTTTCATTTTTGAGCGAATGACATTTCAAGATTAGCAAATACAAAAGTCCACATGTCCGAATATTCGGCAATCTGCATGGATAAAGGTTTTCCGGCACCATGTCCGCCACCCGAATCAATACGTACCAACACGGGTGCATCTCCTTTTTGCTTGTATTGTAATTCGGCAATAAACTTAAATGAGTGAGCCGGAACAACACGATCATCATGGTCGCCGGTTACCACAAGCGTAGCAGGATATGCTATTTCTTTGACGTTGTGCACAGGCGAATATTTTTTTAAGTAGTCAAATTCTTCTTTGTTTTCACTGCTGCCATAATCGCCGGTCCATGCCCAACCGATGGTAAACTTGTGAAACTTGAGCATATCCAAAACACCAACTTGCGGAATGACACATTTGAAAAGGTCGGGTCGTTGGGTAAGACAAGCTCCGGCTAACAAACCACCGTTTGATCGTCCGTGTATGGCTAGTTTGTTTTTGTTGGTATAGCCTGATGAAATCAAATATTCGGCTGCTGCAATAAAATCATCAAACACATTTTGTTTTTGAAGTTTAGTTCCTGCTTTATGCCATTTTTCGCCAAACTCACCTCCTCCGCGAATATTGGCCACACAATACACGCCGTTGTTTTCTAAAAATACGGTGCGATCGACTCTGAACTCAGGTGTATAACTGATGTTGAATCCACCGTATCCAAATAAGAATGTTGGATTATTTCCATCGATTTTCAATCCCTTTTTATGTGTGATAAACATCGGAATTTTTGTTCCGTCTTTGGAAGTGTACCACACTTGTTTGGTTTCGAAGGCATCTGAATCAAAATCGATTTCGGGTTTAAAATAAAGACTGGTATTTCCGGTTTTT
>JBIKKU010000283.1:0-4276 GCA_044360245.1 Flavobacteriales bacterium
TTTCCCTTCGGATTTTCAACCTCCATTGCTTTTTTAATTCACCTCAGAGCCACCAAGAACAATGAGGAAATTAAAAGTTATAATTAGGAATTCGCGCACGATCGCGGTGCCTGAGGCTCTCGAAGGACCGCTTTACTGCGTAATGGGGGGAAATGGGTATTAGGGAAATGGGAATAAGTGCACGATTCCCCGATCTCACTCTCGCTCTCGCACTGTCTTTCTGGGGCTCTCGAAGGCCCGTTCTCGTTCGTTCTGATTTCTCGATATCGCGCAAACTCCTGAAAAACAGGCATACAAAAAAAATCTTTACTGGTTTATTGTCATTCAAACAATTGTATATACATTTGTTTTCAGAAACCAAAAATGACAATGAAAACTGTAAAAATCCTTTCTCTCTCTGCTGTATTTGTTGCAGCACTTAGCTCATGCGGCAGCGATGCTGTTGAAGCAACCGACAAAAAAGAAGTATCAACCGACACTGTAGCTACCATTGCTTATGGTGTTGACACTGCTGCTTCCGTATTGAACTGGCATGGCGAAAAACTTGCTTACGGTCACGACGGAACTATCGAAATCACTTCAGGTGAACTTTCTATGAAAGGCGACACTTTGAAAGCAGGAAACTTCGTAGTTGACATGAAAACGATCGTTGAAACCGGAGAAGGTAAACCTGAAGACAAAGCAAAACTTGCCGGCCACTTAATGGCTGCTGATTTCTTTGATGCAGAAAAATATCCTGTTTCAAAATTCGAAATCACTGCTGCTGTGAAAAAAGACGGTAAATACGAAGTGAGCGGTAACCTTATGATCAAAGACAGCACCAAGAACATTACTTTCCCTGCCGACATCAAAGTAGAAGGCGACAAAGTAACTGCTACTGCTGAATTCACCATCGACCGTACCCAATGGAACGTTGTTTACGGATCTGGTATTTCAGGAGCTGTTGGTGATAACATCATCAGCAACGACATCAAATTCAAGGTTAATCTGGTTGCTAACAAAAAGTAATTGGAAAGGGTAAGCTGACCTCTCTGAAAAATTTCAGCTTCCCATTTTAGGGTTAGGGCTTCCACATCGGAAGCCCTTTTCTTTTGTGACAAATTAAATTTTAAAACCTGCACAGGTAAGTGAAATCAATGGGGATTTTCTGTCCCAAAGGATTCCATGAACATTTCGGATAATAGTTTGAGGAAATCCATTCCATTGCTGATATTTAGACTTTCAAAATCAGCTATGAGAGTATTCTCCACCCTTGCCTTTTGGCTTCTTGTATTTCCGCTTTTTGCACAAGTAAACATCACTTCCGTTCCGGGAGATCCTATCAATGTTAAACAATTTAAATTGCCAAACGGACTGACTGTTTTTTTATCGGAAAAACACGATGTACCTCAAGTGATGGGAGCCATCATTGTCCGCACGGGTTCAAAAAAAGACCCTGCAGATAACACAGGAATGGCGCATTACCTGGAGCACATGCTATTTAAAGGAACAACCGAATTGGGAACAACCAATTACGAAAAAGAAAAAGTGCATCTGGATGAAATCAATCGCCTTTACGACGAGTTGGGCAAGACAAAAGATGAAGCCAAACGATTGGAAATCCAGAAAAAAATCAATGAGGAATCGGTGAAGGCCGCGCAATATGCCATTCCAAATGAAATGGACCGCATGCTTTCCGAAATCGGAGGTGAAGACGTAAACGCATTTACCACCAACGAAATCACCGCCTACCACAACACTTTTCCAAGCAACCAAATGGAACGTTGGCTGGACATCTACGATCATCGTTTTGAAAAGCCCGTTTTTCGTTTGTTTCAGAGCGAATTGGAAACCGTTTACGAAGAAAAAAACAGAGGCAATGAAGAACCATTCACTTACCTCTTCGAAAAATTTATGGAGAGCTTTTACAAAGTGCATCCTTACGGACAACAAACAACGATCGGAAAAACAGAACATTTAAAAAATCCTTCGCTTACAGCCATGTACAACTATTTCAACAAATGGTACGTGGCCAACAACATGGCTTTGGTATTGTGTGGTGATTTCAATTCCGAAGAAGTCATTCCAATGATCCAAGCACGCTTCAGCGACTGGAGATCTGCAGAAGTTCCCAAATTCCCTGAATACAAAGAAGAACCATTCAAAGGACGCGAACTCATCACCATGCGCGCGACACCAATTAAAGTTGGTGCACTTGGATTCCGTATTCCGGCCATGAATCAGCAAGATGAAGCGGAAATGGAAGTGATACTCAATTTGCTTTCCAACGGCGAAGCAGGAGCATTGGACCGCATTTCGAGAGAAGGGAAAATATTACAAGCAGGAACATTTGAAATGGTAGAACAAGATTACGGGGCTGCCATTATCTTTTTTATTCCAAAAATTGTAGGACAAAAACTCGACAAAGCAGAAGCCATTGTAAAAGCTGAAATCGAAAAAATTAAGACAGGCAACTTCGATCCGAATTTGCTCGAAGCCGTAAAACTTTCACTCATTAAGAACTTCCAGCGTCAATGGGAGCGCAATGATGAACGAGCACTAGCCATTGGAAGCTGTTTTGGTGCTGAAATCAATTGGGCAGATTACCTCAATTACGAAAAAAACATCCGCAAGATTACCAAGGAAGATATCATGCGCGTTGCCAATAAATATTTGGTAGAAAATTATTTAGTGCTGCAATCGAAAATGGGAAAACCTGAAAAAGAAAAACTCAGCAAACCCGCATTCGAACCTGTTATTCCCAAAGAAGAAGCACATTCGGAATATTACGAGCGCTGGAAAAAAATTCCGGAAGGACAAGCCAAGCCGCGATTCGTGAATTTTGAAAACGACATCCGCACCTCCATGGTAGGAGAAAAAATTAGTCTTACCACAACGCCTAATCCATACAACAGCATTTTCTCCATGCGTATCCGATTTGGTACAGGAAAGCACTATGACCCTATCATTAAATTCATCAGCGGTTATCTTGCATTAGCCTCTTCAGAACAATACGACGTCAACAATTTCAGTCAGCGCATGTACGAGTTAGGAACAAGCGTTTCCTCTTATGCCAACGAACATGAATTTGTTATTTCCATCGAAGGACTGGAAGAAAACCTCAGCAAATCACTCGATTTGATTTACCGCCATTACACCACTTTGAAAGCTGATGAAAAAATCATCAAAAAAATGGCATCCGACACAGAAGCAGAATTAAAAATCAGCAAACGCTCACCATCGTTTTGGTCGCAAGTCCTCAATCAGTATGTGTTATTGGGAGAAAAATCGGTTTACTTAAGAGAACCCGGCGTGAGTGATTTGAAAAAACTTAAAGCCCAACAAATTTTAGATGCGTTCAAAGCAGCCATGCAATACGAAGTACAAATTAATTTTGTCGGAAATCTATCGCATGAATCATTGAAATCCGTTTTTGAAAAAGAATTCCCGATTACTCAGGTAAAAGACCGCAAACCCAAGCAGGCATTGGTGTATCACGAACGCAACCTGCCTAAAGAGAACACCATTTATCTGCTCAATGATAAAAAAGCCGTGCAAAGTCAGGTATTCTTTTTCATCGAAGGGAAAGCGCTTGACCTCAATGATCTTCCTGTCATCATGGGATTCAATAAATATTTCGGTGGAGATATGTCAAGTCTTGTCTTCCAGGAAATTCGCGAATTCCGCTCTTTAGCGTATTCCACCTATGCGCAGTATCAGGCACCAATGAAACCCGGACAAGAATGTTTCTTTACAGGATACGTGGGATGTCAGGCCGACAAAACCATTGATGCTGTTTCTGCAATGAACGACCTCATCCACAACATGCCTTCAAAACCTGAACGCTGGGAATCGCTTCAATCTTCACTTATTCAGTCGGCACAATCCGAGCGACCCGATTTCCGTTCCATCATGTACACCATCGAATATTGGAAAAACAGAGGATTAAACAAAGACCCGAATGAGTCCTACATTGAACGCTACAAAGCCATGAATTATCAGAACATTTTAGATTTCTATACTGCAAACATCAAAGGGAAACCAATGTCGGTTACCATCGTTGGAAACACAGGTGCGTTTGATTTGAAAGCATTGGAAAAATTCGGAAAAATCATCAACATCGAAGGAAGTAAAATCATGAAGAAATAATTCCTTATTGCTTCTTCGTTTTACCTCACCCAAGAAGGTTGAAATCCCTCGGGATTTCCTTCATAGGGTTCGTGTTTGACTTCCGTTTTTTTCAATTCATAATAATTGCCGTTGTAGGTGAGCAAACGTTTCATGCGGAAATAAATTC
>JBIKKU010000284.1:0-4256 GCA_044360245.1 Flavobacteriales bacterium
CACACTTATTGCTGTTGACACCAATGGTTGTGCCGATACATTAAGTGTGTTGGTGGATGATCTTTCGGGTGGAACTGTTTTAGCAAATGCAGATTTTGCAACCGGATCGCAAGATGATTTACTGCCTATCAATGTGGTGGCAAACGATCAGGGAAGCGCTTCAACGGTTACGGTATTGAGTGGACCCAATCATGGTTCAGTGCAAAGCATTTCAGGTGGTGTGGTGAATTACATGCCCAACCAGGGATACTACGGACAAGACTCTTTGTACTATTCCATTTGCGATAATTTTTGTGTCAACCGCTGCGATACTGCACTTGTCGTGATTACCATTGAACAAGATATTCCGATTGATATTCCAAATGGATTTACACCAAATGGAGATGGTTTTAACGATTTCTTTTTCATTGTTGGATTGCACCAATACCCCAACAACAAGATTACCATTTTCAATCGTTGGGGAGATAAAGTGTTTGCAGCAGAACCTTACCAAAACAATTGGGATGGCACGAGTAGCAATACTGCGTTAAAAATTTCGGGAGATAAAGTGGTGGATGGAACCTATTTCTTCATTCTTGATTTGGGAGATGGTTCCGAACCGATTACCGGATTTGTTGAATTGAAAACAAGATAATTCATGCAAAGAGTGATTATTGGTCCGGTTAACATTCCGGATGTGAAAAGCATCAAAAAGTAAAATCATGCAATACATTTTTATAGAAACCTACATCTGAAAAAAAGGAAATACGATATGAGAAAACTTCTTGCCCTGTTATTCTCTGTATCATCCCTTTCGGTTCTTGCGCAGAATCAGATACACCTGGGACAATACATGATTCATCAGCCGTTTATGAATCCGGCATCCATAAATTCATACTTGAAGCCAACCTTCGCTGCTTTCTACCGTACGCAATGGGTGCAGTTCGATGGTGCTCCTGTAACACAAGGATTCAACGCCATTCTCCCGGTGCGTCGCTTGAAACATACAGTTTCGCTAACTGCATTTCACGATGCGATTGGAATCAATAACAATTCGGAAGTCTCATTGGCTTATGCCTATGGAATGAAAGTCGGATTGAATGCTTATTTGTCGTTTGGTGTTGCAGCAAGTCTCGATTTGCTCCAGGCCGATTATGCGAGTTTGCATACCATCGATGCCAACGATCCCTTGTTCATGGCCAAAACGCCTTTAACTCCGCTACCTGATTTTAAGTTCGGCGCTTATTTTTTCAAGAACAGAACCTACGCAGGATTTACCATTCCGAATTTGCTGAACAATCAGGTTATGTTTACTTCGGATGGTACACCTAGTGGATCAACTGAATTTGATGTCAATGATTTGCATTATTATTTGCATGTTGGACATGGTTTTGTGCTCAATGAAAAATGGGACCTCAATGCTTCCTCTTTGGTGAAACAAGTAAGCGGAGCACCAATGCAATTCGATTTGAATGCACAAGTGATGTACAACAAAACAGTTGGATTTGGTTTGTCGTACCGCACAAGCAAAGAAGCGCTCGCCATGCTTACACTGCAGATTATTCCTCCCCTGAAGTTTTCTTACGGATACGAATACAATTTCAACCAGATTGGAAATTATTCCAATGGTTCACATGAGGTGATGTTAATTTACCAATTGACTCCACCAAAAGATGTTGTTGTTGCTGTTCCAAGATTTTAAGCCGTATGAAAAAGTTGATGATTTTCTTTTGTGCGGCAGTGCTTGTACAGAATGCTTTTGCACAACGTACCCACCTCGAAATGGGTGATGAATATTTTAGAAAACGCTTTTACCGCGAAGCCATTCAGGAATACCAATTGGCCTTGAATGAAAAAGTAGTGGTGAAAAAATACTACATGACAGAGCGTGTTGCACGCACTTACCGTATGTTGTTTGATTATGAAAATGCAGCATTGTGGTATGGAAAGTTGTTGGAGTTTAAGGAAGAAAACGAGGCGGAAAATATTTTTCATTACGGTGTTTTGCTCATGAATCTTGAAAAGTACAGTGAAGCAAAAACAGCTTTTTCCGAATATGCAACACGTATACAAAAACCTGCAAGCGAATTTTTGACTTGGTGCGATTGGGCTGTGATGCACAAAGATTCCACTGTAAAATATTCGGTGTATAAAACCGATCTCGAAACAGGAAGTCGTAGCATGGGTATCGCGTTTTATAAAAACGGATTGGTCTATGCCAAACCACAGATTCTTGAATTCAACGAAAAAACTGCGTTCTACGATTTGGCTTATGTTGCTTGTAAGGATTCCGTAAAATTTGATTTACCCGTGGTATTGCAAGGCGATTTGAATCGTTCGTTTTATGAAGGGACACCAAATTTTTCGGCAGATCAGCAAACCTTGTATTACACCGGAAATTCATCGCTTACAACGAAATACCGTCCAAGAAAAGCCGACAAACTTAAAATTTCCCAATCGGGTGTAAATATTTTGAAGATTTACATTGCCACCGTGAAAAGCGAAGTTTGGTCGGGGGTTCAGGAATTTGTGTATAACAGCAATGAATACGATTGTGTTTTTCCGCACCTAACGCAAGATGGAAAGGCATTGTATTTTGTATCCAACATGCCAGGTGGCTTGGGTGGGTACGATATTTACCGCAGCATGAAAGATGCTTCCGGAAAGTGGATGAAACCTGAAAATCTCGGGAATAAAGTCAATACCGCTTTTGATGAAATGTATCCATATGTAAATGGTGATTCCTTGTTTTTTTCTTCCAAAGGAAAACCCGGTTTTGGAGGAGCTGATATTTATGTGGCGCGATTGAATGGAAATGCAGTGCAGGAGGTATCGAACCTTGGGAAACCTTTTAATTCTCCCAAAGACGATTTTTCCTTTATCGCAAAACGCGTCAATGGTTTGCTCGAAGGTTATTTCAGTTCGAATCGAGAAGGCACGCATGGATACGATCGGGTTTATTTTTTCCGACAACATCCTAAACCTGTATATCCCGATACAATAAGTGGAATTGCACTGAACAAAATCACACTGCAGCCATTGAAAAACGTGAAAATTACGCTCGTTCGAAAAGATCCTAAAAAAGGAAATGAGCAGGTTGAGCAAAAAGTCACCAACGAAACCGGAAAAGTGGAGCTGATCCTCGATAAACATATTCCTTATGAAGTGACATTTGAATTGGATGGATTCCAAAAGAAAGTCGTGGAAATTCCGGCAGAAGAGCGTGATGATGCGATTGCTCAGTTTGGAGATTTGCAACTTGAACCTGCCATCGCGAAGAATACAGTAATTAAAATTCCAAACATTTATTTCGATTACGACAAAGCTACCTTGCGTCCGGAATCCTTTAAGGTACTCGCACAAATCATTGATTTCTTAAACGATAATCCAAGCATTCGTGTTGAAATGAGCGCGCATACCGATGCACGGGGAAGTGATCCCTATAACTTGAAACTGTCTCAAAAACGAGCTGAGTCAACGGTGAAATACCTCATTGAACATGGCATTGATGCAAAACGCTTGGTGCCGAAAGGTTATGGAGAAACCAAGATTTTGAATCAATGTAAAAACGGCGTGAAGTGTTCAGAAGAAGAACATGAATTCAATCGCCGTGTAGAAATGAAAGTGCTCTAATCCCGGGCAAGCGGGTGATTCATTCTTTAGCGGGTTTGGAATCATTCGAGGGAAGAGCCAAACAAGTCCGGTTACGCAGGTATTAGGTGTGCCTGTAGCGATGCAAACTCTCTGGTTGATTGCACGCGCCGGACTTGTTTATATCCAAAGCAGCGCCAAAGTAATGAGTGCAGGAAGTGCCTGAACAAAGAATATTTTTTTGGAGGCAGAAAATGCGCCATAAATTCCCGCAATCGAAACGCAAGTCAGAAAAAAGCAGGCTACGTTAAAGTTCCATTCAGGGTTGGTAATAAACAAAGACCAAATAAGTCCTGCAGCCAGAAAGCCATTGTACAATCCCTGATTAGCCGCAAGGGTGCGTGTAGGTTTAAAAAGTTCAGCAGGTAAAGCGCCCCGAAATATTTTTTTTCCCAAAGTATCCCATAAGAACATTTCAAAGACCAAGAAAAATAAATGTTCCAAAGCAATAAAGACAATAAGAAAATCAATGATCCAATTCATGATTTGTGAGTTGATAAGAGTTAAACATGCGATGGATGTAGGGTAAATATTTCGATGTGTTTTTTTGTTCCAGTGTAAAGGTCAAGATGGTGTAGGTGCTATCCTGAATGCTGAACATTTGATGCCATTCCATTTTTAAACCT
>JBIKKU010000286.1:0-4251 GCA_044360245.1 Flavobacteriales bacterium
GCTGTTAAGGTTCCTGTGTTTTGAACCGGATTCAATGGAAATTTGAAAATGGCATTCTGATCGGAAGCAAGTGATGGATTTCCATCCAGAAAAGGTCCGGTGATGTATGCAGGAATTCCATTGGTGCTTACATAAACCCAGTTGGCTGAGTATTGTACTGTTTGTACGTTGGCTTCCACTGCGTCGTTGATGGGTGTGGAGTTACCTGAAACGTAATGCCTACCGGTGATTCCGGTGGTGTTGATGAGCCATTCGGTTATTGCCGGATTGGTCTGCGCAAATGCAGTTCCTGTCATTAACCCTAATGCTGCAAGTAGGGATGTTCTCTTCATGTCGTTGGTTTTTGGAATTAGACGATGTGCTATTTTATTTCCTTCGCTTCTTCGAATAAATTTTTCGGGTAAGCAAATGCTTGATTGAATAGAAACGTTTTGTCACTTAGTGTTAAGAGGAAACCGACCAAATCAGTTTTGTCTTTCTGATCCAATGAAATTCCGTTTTGTAAAATTTCATCCTGATTAGGAATTCCTTTGTGTATGCCGGAATAATGATTTAACAATTCATACAAGGTTTTGAATCGGCCATCGTGCATGTAAGGATAGGAGAATTCGATATTGCGAAGTGTCGGGACTTTAAACAGGTATTTGTCTTTTTCTTGTTGTGTGATTTTTTTTCTTCCCTCATCATTCAATTGTGTATTGGGAGAAATGCCATTCGACATAAATTGATTGTTCGTAAACAAAGGGGGAGTATGACATCTGCTGCAGTGCTGTTGGAACAATTGATGACCATGTTCTTCTTGCGCAGTGAAGGAGATGTTTTTTTCTTTGCGCATGACCTGATCGTATTTTGCATTTGATGAAACCAAGGTGAGTTGAAATTGTGCCATGGATAATAACACACGTTCTCCGGTAATGGTTTTTTGTCCGAATGCACGTTCAAAATACTTCGGATAAAATTTACTGCGTTGTAATTTTGAAATCACGTTCGTAAAAGTTTCTCCCATTTCTTTAGGATGCGTAATTGGTGCAAGTGCTTGTACATCGATATGGTTTACGGCACCATCCCACATGAGTAAGCTCATCCATGCCAGATTGATCAATACAGGCGAATTCCTTGTTCCGATGCTATCTCCGATGCCATGACTTAATGCATGATCAACGTGTGTGAAGGCGGTGTAGTTTAAATGACAAGAACTGCACGATATGCTACTGTCTCGAGATAGTACCGGATCGTAATACAACATTTTGCCAAGGTCAATTTTAGCTTGTTGCAAGGGTTGTTTGGAAAAATCATAAAGGGGTTTTGGCCAAGATGACGGGTAATCAAGTTGTATGTTTTTCGATTTGTTTTTCCCTGCGGCCAGCAACAAAAACAACAGGAAAAATAGCGAAAGTGTCATCAGCTTTTTCATGGCTCTTGCATAAATAAAGTGGCCATGAATGCAGATAATTGTACCGCCTTATTTCCGGGCGACATGATTCTTGGCGGTCTTGTTCCATGAAGTTGTTCCATAAAAGGAAAGAGGTCGATCCTTATGTTGAGGATTTTGTTTTTAGGTATGGCAAATTGTAAATGTTGTAAAGCAGAAAAAGGAGCTGCATATCCTCCGAGATGGTATTGAAATGTGGAATCGGATTCATTTTCAAAATGAGTCCTTCCTTCTATTTTCATGTTGATGTATCCGCTTTGCCATGCCCAATACATGCCATTGGTGGGGTCCAAATCTCCTCCATGAACTCCGCTAACATTGGTTGCACTATCGATACCGAGCTGAAGTGAAATGGTGTCGGTTTGTAAGGTGTTTTTGGAAAGCGCAAGGTGAATATTCATTTTTCCTTTCTCTGAAAAATCCATCAAGTGAAAACTGTTTTTTTCACGCAAAATGATTTTTCCTTTTTGATGCAATTGGATATTTGAAATATAAAACCGAAACACATCAAAAACCAGCGGATGATTTTGGAATTGCAGGGGAATTCCGGGGCTTATAGTTTTTCCCTGAAATACGGGGATAAAAGAAATGCGCAGACTGTCTTTTCCAAAAGAAGGAAAGGCGAAAGCAAGCAGTATTACAATCAGCAGGTGGCACATGTTGGTATAGACGACCCTTTTCCGGAAAACCTTCGCCGGTTGAGTTATTTTTTCTTTGTGTTAAAATCGGTCGAATTCACTATTTTGTGGCATTATCACTTTTCCAACAATGTCTCCGCTGTTACAGCATATCGCCCAATTTGTAAGCCTTACACCAGCAGAGCAGCAGGAATTTCTCGGTTTTGTAAGTCAACTAAAATTGAAGAAGAAAACCTTTCTGTACAAAGAGGGTGATTCAGGCGACAAGAGTGCCTTTGTGATTTCCGGGTGTTTGCGTGCCTATTCAATCGATAAAAATGGTGTAGAGCACATTCTTCAATTTGCTCCTGCCAACTGGTGGATTACCGATATGCATAGTTTGTTGAGTGGTCGTCCGGCCAAACTAAACATTGATGCGCTTGAAGATTCGGAGGTTTTTGTCATGACCCGACAGCAACAGGAAGCGATGTTTGATGCTATCCCCAAAATGGAACGCTATTTTAGAGTGCTATTGGAAAAATCATTGGTAGCTAACCGTCAGCGTGTTTTGGATAATATGGAGTTGTCGGCGCGTGAACGTTACCTTAATTTTTGCAAAACCTACCCGGGCCTAATCCATTCCGTTCCCCAAAAACAAATTGCCTCCTATTTGGGCATTACACCCGAATTCCTCAGCAAATTGAGGGCTGAAGTAAAATAGCTGAACGAGTAAGAAATTACAGATTGTTCTCCGGAGTTTTAAAAATCAGGCGTTTCGACTTACGATTAACCCTAAGCTTTCCAAAAATCCGGTCAATTAAACTTGTTTTTAGCTTTCCATGAATTTGTAAAATTTGAAACAACTTTCCATCCTTTTGTTACGTCTTTAAATTATATTTGGGAATAAGCCTCTTTTATGCGCCTTTTGCGAATAGCTATTGTGTTGTCGATTGTACTGGTTTGGTCTTGTAAAAAGGACAATGTGGAAGATTTGTTGCCTCCACCGCCCGATACTTCAGTGCATTTTGAGATCGATCAGGTTCCTTATGCTAAACTTAGCGATTACCGCTTTTTTGTTGGCGATCTAAAAAACATGGAGCCCAATGATCGAGTATTGCCTTATGAACCTATTACGCCATTGTTCTCGGATTATGCGCACAAGAAGCGTTTTGTATGGATGATGCCCGATAGTTCCGCGAATTATGTCAATGATAGTTCATTGCTTGATTTTCCAAACGGTACGGTTTTCATCAAGAATTTTTACTACGATAATGTGCAACCAACCTTAACCCGAAAAATTCTTGAAACCCGATTGCTTATTAAACGCAACGATGAATGGATTTTCGCCGATTATGTGTGGAATGAAGACCAAACGGAAGCTTATGCCGATTTAAATGGTAGCTACCAACAAGTAGATTGGATTCATGACGATGGAAATCCGAAGAGCACCACTTTTCGAATTCCTTCCGAACCCGAATGCCATACCTGTCACAAATCCAATAATCTGAACACTCCAATTATTCCGAAGCCACAGCATTTAAACAAGTCCTATACCTATGCCGACGGTGCGATGAATCAATTGCAAAAATGGCAATCGGTCGGATATTTAACCGGAAACATTCCTGCCAATGTTTATAGTGTAGTCGATTGGACAGACGATACTCAATCCTTGGAATTGCGTGTTCGTTCGTACCTCGATGCGAATTGTGCGCATTGCCACAGCGATGGCGGACATTGTTATTATCGTCCGATCCGATTGGCATTTAACATGACCGATGATCCAAACAATCTTGGTGTTTGCGTTACACCACAACAAATGATTACACCACAACTTGCCCACATCATAGCACGTGGCAATATCAATAAATCAGTAATGTATTTCCGAATGAACACCAACGATCCGCAATACATGATGCCATTGATGGGAAGAACCATGGTGCATCAAGAAGCAGTTGATCTTTTGGAGCAATACATCAATTCACTTTCACCACTTTGCAATTAACACCAAACCCTAACCGGAAGAATATGAAAAAACAATTACTCAGTATGCTTGCTTTATTGGCTGCTCCTATGGCCATGCAAGCCCAAAATTCCTGCGCAAGTGCGGTAAGCATTTCAACGGGAACGACGACTGCTTCCACGTCCTACGGAACTGTTGCGCCGGTTCCTTCGCATTGTATGGCACTCAATGGCAGCGAAAGT
>JBIKKU010000285.1:0-4251 GCA_044360245.1 Flavobacteriales bacterium
TTCATCATTATGGCATTGAAACCAGAATGATTAGTAACCACACACACAACGAACACCGCAATTTGGGAGCCTTGATTGAAAAAATTCGTGGTGGTGATGTGGCTCTGGTTAGTGATGCGGGAACTCCGGGAATTTCTGATCCCGGATTTTTACTTGTGCGTGAGTGTATACGCGAAGGTTTGGAAGTTGAATGTTTGCCGGGAGCTACAGCTTTTGTTCCCGCGTTGGTGGCAAGTGGATTTCCTTGCGATCGCTTTTGTTTCGAAGGTTTTTTACCGCAAAAAAAAGGCAGACAAAAAAAATTGCAAACTCTTTCCAATGAAGAGCGAACCATTGTTTTTTATGAATCTCCTTTTCGAATTGTAAAAGCTCTGGAAGAATTTGTGCAGTATTTTGGTCCCGACCGATTGGTAAGCGCAAGCCGTGAAATTTCCAAATTGCATGAAGAAACGGTTCGAGGAACTGTTGCTTCAGTGCTGGAACATTTCAAAAAGCATACGCCGAAAGGTGAGTTTGTGCTTATTTTAGGGGGTGTTGGTTTACAGCAAGATGCTGAAATAGAGGAGGAGGAAGATTAGTTTTTCCTTTTTTTCCACAACGCAAATAGGCTGCGTGTCGGGTGGTTTATATTTGAGGTGTTGTTCCCGATTATCAGGTTAATCCTATGTTGAAACATTTGTCCATTCGGAATTTTGCACTGATTGATGAGTTGGAAATTCATTTTGAAGGTGGCTTGAATATTCTTACCGGCGAAACCGGTTCAGGAAAGTCCATTATCATTGAGGCTCTCGAATTGTTGTTGGGAGAAAGAGCTGAAATTCGTGCACTCAGAAATAAAGAAGAAAAATGTGTCATTGAAGGTGAATTCCATATTGCATCCTACGGTCTGAAATCCTTTTTTGATGCGCATGAGATTGATTATGCCGATGCTACTTTGTTTCGCAGGGAAATCAATCCGCAAGGAAAATCCAGATCATTCATCAACGATACTCCGGTGAATCTTTCGGTAATGAAAGAGCTCGGTGGAATTTTAGTGGATGTCCATTCTCAGCACCAAACCTTGGATATCGCCAAAAGTGTAAATCAGTTTGCGTTTTTGGATGCGTATGCCGGAATTGAAAAAGACCTAGAGACTTATGGCATTGCTTTCCGAAGTTGGAAAAAAATGGAGCAGGAGTTGGAGGATTGTCGCCAGGAAGAAATTCAAGCCGGAAAAGACCATGATTATTTTTCCTTTCAATGCAAAGAATTGGAAGATGCGCAATTGAAAGCGGGGGAATTGACTTTGGCTGAAGAAGAATTAAAGACCTTAAGTCATGCAGATGAAATCGGTACAGCATTGGAACGCGCCGGTGGAGCATTTGCCGATGAACAATCAGGAATACTGCGCGGCATCCGAGAAGTAAGATCAATCCTGAACAAAGTTGCTCCTTTTCACGCTGAACTAGAAAGCCTCATTCAGCGATTGGATTCAGCGCAAGAGGAAATGAAAGATATCGAATCGGAACTCGAAAGAATGGCATCGCGACTGCAAACCGATCCGCAAAAATTGGTGCTATTGCAAGAACGGGTAAACCTGATTCATGCCTTATTGTTTAAGCACCGGGTAAAAACGGAGGATGAATTGCTTTCTATTCGGGATTCCCTTTCCGAAAAAATAGCTGCATACGCCTCACTTGATGTCCGCATCGCCGAGCTACAGACCAAGGCCAATGCACAAGAAGAATTACTTCGAAAGATGGCCGAAAAAATTTCGATAAAAAGAAATAAGTCAGCCTCTGAATTAGAGAAAGAAATTACCCTTGTATTGCATGAATTGGCTATGCCGCATGCGCAATTTTTTGTGGAATTAAAACCTTCGGGATTGCATGCGCAAGGAGCTGACCAAATCAGTTTTATGGTGAGCACCAATAAAGGCTCCGAAAAAGCAGAGTTAACGAAAGTGGCATCCGGTGGTGAATTTTCGCGCATCATGTTGGCATTGAAAAGCGTGAATGCGAAAGTGAAAACACTTCCAACCATTATTTTTGATGAAATTGACACAGGAGTATCCGGAGAGGTGGCACATAAAATGGGAAGCATTATGAAACGCATGGGGAAATCCATGCAAGTATTTGCGATCACACATCTCCCTCAGGTTGCAGGTAAAGGTGATGCGCACTACAAAGTGAAAAAAGATACGCGGAAGAATGCAACTTATACCACCATCATTCATCTCAATCCTCAACAACGTTTGGAAGAAGTGGCACGTATGTTAAGCGGTGATACTTTGTCGGATGCGGCATTGGCCAACGCTAAAGAACTCATACAATGAAGGAAGAAGAATTGCTTCCTCAGGACTTTTGCGGAACCTGTAAGTACAGAGGATTTTCCCCAGCGAAAGGAATTTTTTGCAAGCTCACCGGCGAAAAAGGCGTTTTTTTTGGTTCCTGTGCACAATACGATAAAGATGAAAAAGTCTATGAAGATTGGATGAGCAAGAAAAGGAAAAATGCACATCGTGAAGCAATTGAAAATACAGGGGGATTGTCAACGATTGGAATTGAAAGCGGAATATACGCAGGACTTGTGTATATGCTAAGCATGGCGATTTTGGAATTGGTTTTGGTAATATATTTCAGAAAATTTTCAGTAATCCCGGTTGTGCTTTTTTTTGCCGGATGTGTGCTTTTGGTCAAAGGAATTTTAAATCGCCCTGTTCGGAATAAACATAATGATGTAATCGATAATTTGTAATGAGTCAATTTCAATTGGTTTTTTATTCTTTTCTATCCCAGGTCATTTTTCTTTCTGCCTGTGGATTCTTGTTGGGAGTGATGATTGTCTTGGATAGCGCAAAGCATCCAAGTCGCGGATTAATTGTCGGAATTGGATTGTTGTTTATGGTTGCTGTTTTTGCAGCTGCTTATTCCGCGCCGGGATTTGCTCTTGCTTTGTTTTATATTCAAGGCTACTTTATCGTCTTATTCCCAATTTTGCTCACCTATTTTTACATGAATTATTTGAAAAGGGAAAAGAACATTCAAGGTAAATGGCTCACTTATATCCTCACCTTTTTAGGGATGTTGTCGGTTGTGACTATCATTTATTTTTTCGCTGCCTTTTTGGGATACCTTTTTTCAGGAATTTAAAATCCTGCAATTTTCCATTTAATTCCCTATTGCAATAAAAAAAAAGAGGCCCGAAAGCCTCTTTTCTATTATGGGAATTCAGTATTAACGCAGGAGTGAAACATGTCCGTAATAAACGCGCGTGTCTCCTTTAATCTGATCAACGGCTTTGATTTTCCAAACGTACACATCTTGCTTGCTGTCTACAGCTTTGTGTGTTCCGTCCCATCCTTGTTGCGGATTTTGAGTAGAGAAAATCAATTCACCCCAACGGTCGAAAATCATCAATTCGTATTTGGTTGGATCTACTCCGTTGATGACCGGAAGGAAAATGTCATTGATTCCGTCATTGTCAGGTGAAAATGCATTTGGTACGTAGAGTAAAAGTTCATCGTAGATGATAACATCCTGACAAGTGGAATCTATACAGCCATACTGACTAACCGCAGTCAAACAAACCTGATACGTATCCGGCATTCCACCGGGGAAGGTATAGGTAGGATCGGATTGAGTTGATGTACCTAAAGTATCGAACGTCCAAATGTAAGTTGATGCACCGGTAGACTCATTGTTGAAGGAAACTGTAGGTTCAAGAATGGTTGGTTTTAAAGGACTGAAACTAAAATCAGCAACAGGTAAATCGTAAACACAAACGGCGTTTACAATAGTAGTGTCGCCAACACAACCTTCAGGAGAAGTTACGGTGAGGGTAATGTCGTAACATCCCGGTGTTACAAAAGTTTGTGTAACAGATCCGCAATTGTTAACGGTGCCGAGTGGACCAAAATCCCATGTGCAGTTTCCGCCCACCTGTGCGGCAGGAGTTAAATTATCAAGTGTTGTTGTAAGTGGAGTACAACCTGTTGCCGGAGTAGCTGCAAAATTCACTGCAGGTAGCGTATGTAAATCCACATTGACATCCAGATAAAGTGTATCACCACAAACATCAAATGTCATTAATGTATAAGTAGTAGCACCTGTTGGACTCACAGTCGTTGCTTGAGTGGAATCACCACTAGACCATGCATAATAATATGGCGCCAGACCTAAAGAACCTTCACCCATAAGTGTAATGGAACTTCCGGGACAGATGGTAGTGTCGGCAGAAACGGTTGCTGTATAAATTGGATAAACATCTACA
>JBIKKU010000287.1:0-4248 GCA_044360245.1 Flavobacteriales bacterium
CTATCACATTGAGAAAAAAGAATTTGATATTATTGAACTAAAAAATTTAACAACTAATGAAATTGTCGTTTTTGAAAAGCTTGGCACTAATTCTTTTAAAGTTAGACAAGAAAAATTAGAGAAAGCTGAGAAAGATAGTAATAAACGTGAAGAAGAAAATAATCCAAAATAGAATTCAAATCTGCAAACATCGGCAGTCTAAAAGTGAGGGGTGTTAATAAATATTCATCCAAGTGAAAAAAATTACATAGGATCAATAATTTCACCGTCGACAACAAATTTGTTTTCCTCCTTAGAGAAAATGGAATTAATAATAAAAATGGTCTTTGAATTATGAGTTACAAAAGACCAGTAAATTTCATTTTTATCTTTGGATATCATAACAGAAATTAACTTCCAACCCTTATCAATATTTTCTTCATCTGTAAGGCATGGAAATAGGTCTAATAATTCGTTTTCAAAAAGAATATCCATGTTTTGCAGAATACTGTACCCGGATTTATAAAAAATGAATTTATTAATTATCTCCAACGATTTCATTGATTTTGTTGTGTCTTTATTGATGCCAAAGTAGGAACAAGGAATTTGTTTGAATTTATCGTATACTATACGGTTAATAAGGATTGTTTTATGAATATTATCAATTCTTCCTTTGAGTGCTGAGTTCTCCTTCGCTTGATAGCATGAGGTTAGAAATAGCATAAAGAAAATCTGCCAATAAGAGAAAGCTGCATTTCGATTCAATTTTATTTCCATATATCTTTTTCCAATAGCATTTATATGAATTGTTTTATAGAGTATACTTTAGTTTTATGGAGATTTAGGATAATCAGGTCGATTCAAAAATAGCAATGATTTACGATTTGAATTGCTAATGCAATGCATTAAATAAAAACTATTGGAAGAAAATTTTTTTTGGCTCCTAAATTAAATTTCAACCAATAAACCTTTTTAACGCACCAGCGTGAAATGACCGCGTATTACACGATCCATGCCTTCCCAGTCGCGGTAATTGACTTGATACACATAAACGTCGATCGGACAAATTTTGCCGTCTTTGCGTGTTCCGTTCCAACCCGGATTGTTCGGGTCGTTGGTTTGGAAAATGATTTCTCCCCAACGGTTGAAAATGAGGAATTCAAAATTGCTGACGTCGTATGCAACGGGACGAAAATATTCATTCAATCCATCACCGTCAGGCGTGAAAGCATTTGGGACAAAAATCGTCGTCATGCCTTCTACAAATACTGTGGCATAAGCCGTATCGGTGCAGGCAAATTCGTTGGTGACAATCTGGTAAATGGTATGCGTTCCCGATGTCAGAAAAGCGGTTGTTACCATCGAAGAATCCGTGGCACTGTATCCGTTGTCGAAATAAATCGTTTGTGTAATTCCTCCGGAACTCTGATCGTATGCAGTAAACAAAGGATCCCAAATGTCGGATGCAATAGGATCCATCACAATGGATGCAACCGGACTAGGATTTACCACAATCGCATCCGGAATGGTAATGGTTTCTGTTTTCACGCAAACCGAATCAACCGAAATGGTGAGCGATAAATCGTACACACCCGGATTTGGATACCAATGCACCGGATTGGGAAGTGGTGATGTACTTCCATCTCCGAAATTCCACAAGTGTGCAACTGTTCCCCAAGCGTAAGTCGCATCGGAAAAGCTTGCCAGGAATGGCGCACATCCTGCTTGCATGGGATAGGTAAAATTAATAATCGGTAATGGCGCCACATACAAAACATCCGAATAGGAAGCAATGCAACCATATTCTTCTACCGTGACTGAAACTGTAAATGCACCCGAATCTGAATACACCACATTTTGCGGGTCCTGCAATGTGGAACTGCCGGGATTTGCAGCTGCTCCGAAATTCCAATTGATAATGGCATCGGAAGAAAAATTTCCGCTTAAATCGAAATCAAAGGAATTCACATCAATGCATTGTGCACCAGGATCAGGAAATGTTGGATCGAGTGGATCGTGCACGGTGTAAGTTTGCAAAGCGGTGTCGGCACAAGAAAATCCGGGATTGGCAATCAGTGTGATGGTGTATGTTCCTGTGTCGGGAAAGGTAAATGTCGGAGAAAATAAATTGGATGTATCTGCATTGGTTCCTGCCACGCCAAAATCCCAATGGTAATACGTTGAATTCTGACTGCTGTTTCCGAAGGTGTAGGTTGGTCCGGTACACAATTGTGTTTGTGTTGGAATGGAAGAAACCACTACCGATGGACAATTGGTTACAGTGGTTTGAAATTCGCGAAAAGAAACAGAAAGCAATTGACCATTTCGGTATTCACTTACTTTAATGCCATACACATGCACACCAAGTTGCGAAGGAGTTCCCGAAAATAATCCCGTAGAAGAATTTACGGTAAACGAAGGACTTCCTTGAATCTGATTGTTTACACCAAATCCCGGATTCCATTGCACGGTGGTAAATGGAGGAGGAAGTGGCGGATTGGGCAAGGGAAAACTTGGATCGCCTCCGTGGAAAGGAGTGTAAAATTCATACACCAATAAATCACCATCCGGATCGGTAGCGGAGTGGTCGAACTGGAAATCGGAATTGTTACAAATGACCAGTGGCGGCAATTGGTTAAAGCGCGGATTGCTATTGGAGTTGGTAATCCCCGAAGCCGGAATGTGTGCAATGATACTTGCGCCCATGTCCTGCGGATTCCAAATGTTGATGATAGTCGGGTTTCGACAACAGCGCTGATACACCAAATCATATCCATCTGCACTTGGAGGAAGATTTACCGTGGTAACATAGGTTGCTGCTTCAACACAAATGTTTGCTGGAGGTTGAAGACAAGGATCGTTGATTACAATGGGAACATTAACCACCGATTGGTAATTCACACTCAAAACCTGCACCAATGTTCCGCCTCCGGTGTAAATGGCAATCGGAGCGGGATTATCGAATTGGGTGTTGTTGGTATTCGCCGGACTGCAATCGCGGTAAACCTTAAGCGTGATTTTGTAATTGTTGCTACCCAGGTAATCGTAATAAATCTCCATGCCCACAATATGCGTGGCCAATGCAGTAAAGGACTGCAAACTGAGTAGAAGAACTATGGCAAAAAACCTTTTCACAGAGAATAGACAAATCTAACCCTGATTTGGTTGCCTGCCAAGGATTTAACGTATCATTAAACCAATGGCCGAATTGCCTCAGGGAATGGTAAAATTAACGCTAATGTTAACGGTTTCTTGTCCCAAAGCCCCTAAAGTGAAGGTGGTCTGACTTAAAGGGGAATTTAGGTGGTCGCCGGTGGAGAAGTTCCCGTTGCCATCCGCGTCGTGCAATACATAGGCATAATACGTGCCAGGATGCATATAGGTGAAAGTGTACGCATTGTCTTCCACCGGGAGAATGATATAGCGCGTTCGGAATTTGAGGTTATTGCTCTGAAAACTGAGGCCGCTAAACAGGGGCTGTGTGGTGAACATCACGAAAGATTGGGTTCCGGGGGCAATGGTAAGACTTCCGCTGTAGGAGATGTTGACGGTTGTTTTACCCAAATAAGGCTGCGCAGTTTCGGGATAAGGATCGTTCATGGTATTGTACATGATGGATTCGGTCATGCCCGAAAAGGCATTGGTCAAATCTTTCGCCAACACTTTTTGCGGATATCCAAAGTGACTGATGGCCGCTTGCGCTGTAGTTGTATCACTTCGTTTCGCATCCCAACTCATGTGCAATTGTGCGGGAGATACGGTGTTGTAGCGGTTGGTGTAGGTTCTAAAATACAAGCTGTCGTTGCGGAACAACAAAGATACCCAGGAACGCGCTTTTCCTTGAATGAAATCTACAAAGCGATAATAGGAAGATGAACCACTTTCGGAAACCGAATCACACCAGAGGAAAGAGGTTCGTGTATTACCTGCAAATCCGCCTCCGTTGCGGAATGCGATACGGTATTCGTTGTTGTGCAAGGCAAGAAAAAACGACATGAAAATATCGTTCAGCGAATCGAGTTCACTTTTGGAAGAAATTTGAGAAGCAGAAATGGGACGCATATCTACAATCCATTCTGGGAAAGAACCGAGTGAAGTGGTAGAAGTGAGTGGTCCGCTCCATATGCCCGAAAGTTTACTCAACATGCCGTATCCTTTTACATCGGTATTGGCATTGAGTGCAGGAGGTGGAGTGGTTTGCGGAATTTCTTCTTCTTCCTTGTCGCGTTTGCAGGAAAATAAAACCAAACTTAAAGTGCAGAGTATGAG
>JBIKKU010000351.1:0-3402 GCA_044360245.1 Flavobacteriales bacterium
CCTTCTGTGTCGAACACACTCACAACAAAAGGTAAATATTTAAAACGCACCTGTTGCTTCCAAAATACTTTAGCTAAAAAAGCATAGTCAGCTGCAATGCGGAATTGTAAATCGTATCCATTATTGCTGAACAACAATGATTTTCGAATGAATTGCGACTGATGTGCAATGACTTCCTTGATCATCCAAATAGAAGCTATATGTTCAGGATGTTTCTTGGTATGGTAAATACCACTTCGATCCGATAAATGCGCATCACCATAGGCGATATCTACCTCCTCGGTTAAAAAGGGAATGGCTTTTTCAATGACATCCGAAGAAGCAAAAACATCGCCTGCATTCATGAACAATACAAACTCTCCACTGCTTTTCTGCCAACCTTTATTTAAAGCATCGTAGATCCCTTTATCGGGTTCGGATACAACCACATCAAATAAATCTGCCGAAGCCTTTAAATAGTCTTGTGTTCCATCTTTGGATGCACCATCAATGATGATGTACTCAAAGAGCTCACGCTGCTGCAACAAAACATTCTGCACGGTTTTTTGCAAGCCTTCGAGATCGTTGTAACAGATGGTGATGACACTTAATTTTTTCATACCAAACTGCGATAAAGAGAAACGTATTGTTGTCCGACTTGTCCAACCCCATATTTTTCAATTCCTGATGCAGAAATTTGCACATGATTCCACGATGCATTTAAAGCTGAAACAATCGCATTCTTTAAGGCATCTGTATTTCCCTTTTCCACGCAGACGCCATTGGATGCATTCAGCATTTCAGGAACACCACCTACACCAAAGGCCACGCAAGGCGTTCCGCACATAAGCGATTCGGCAATGGTGGTTGGGAGATTTTCTGCCATCGAAGGCAAAACAAAAAGATCGGCAGCAGCATAATAGAGCGCCAACTTCTCAGGATCCTGCAGGTAACCGGTGAGCTGAATAGCATGACGAGAATGCAAACTTGCTTTTGATCCGATGCCAAGCAACAAAACATCCTGCAGACTTGATTGCTCCAGCGCATCAATGAGAAAACGCATTCCTTTTCTCGGATTGCCTATATCGAAGGCATTGAAAAGAATTATTTTTTTATCGATGGGTAAACCAAGCAAGTGCCTTGCGTTTTGTTTATCCTTCAAACAAAAAATGCGCTCATCGTTTCCATTCGGCACAACTTGAGGAATTGTATTTTTCCAGAGTGAAGAACTTTGCAAAGCATGCCCCAACCATTGCGAGGGACAAACAATTTTGAATGGTCTTGAATGAAGCGCTTCAACTCCTACCTTCTTGTACAACCAATATTGGTGGGCCTTTTCGGGATTTGCCAATTGCGGACAAGCGCGACAAGTATCCAAATACGAATTGCAATCATCGGCATGATGACAACCACCGGTTATGGGATGCATATCATGCATGGTCCATAGCACGGGCTTTCCACAAACTTTGAAAAACAATTGTTCGTCGATCATTCCAAATCCTACCCAATGCAAATGCACTACATCAGCAGCTTTTACCAAGGGATGGTCGGCTATGGAAAAAAAAGAAAATGGAAGCGTAAAAATTTCAAATCCGGGCGGACGATTTTTCAAATTGGAATTATCCGGTTGATTGTTACGATCATCTGCAATTCCGGATTTTTCCAACAACCTCCTCCATTTGAATGTCAACCTGGAACTTCCCGGTTTAGCAAATGGATCAACCTGATGATGGCGTGGAATATCGTTACGCGTTTTATTCATGGTCAACAAATCGCTCTCCCAACCTTGTTCCAGCAAATGCAAATGCAAGCGAATAGCTGCCATTGCCGCACCGCCAAAATCACTGGTATTGAGATGCACGATTTTCATGAATTAAAAAAGGCATGAAGTTGTTTTTCAAATTCCGCTTTGTTCCAATCCCGCACCAAAAAACGAGGAAAAGCGTGACGCGGACTTTTCTTATGCACCAATCCGGGATAATTTGCCGCAGTATGTTTAAAGCCTGCCTCGGTGCAAATCGAAATGCTTGTTTCATTATAATCAGCACCGGTTCCAAAAGGATAAGAAAAATAATCCGGACGTTTTCCCAGCCATTTTTCAAGTTGATCTGCAGATGTCAAAATTTCATGCCTTTGATCTTCTGCCGACAAATATCCTAAAGAAGGATGATGTTCGGTATGTGCACCAATGGCCACCGAAGGTGAAGTGGCAAATGCTTTCAACTCAGCAACACTCATGGGTCTGTGACTGGCTCGCAATCCGGGATATTTCAATTGGTCGCGCAGCAACTGCAAAACATTTTCTCTCTGCTGAAACGGTAATTGTTTCAATCGTTCACACAACATGGCATAAGTTCCATGAATACTCTCCGTTTGTCCACGCTTCACGTAAATGGTAATACCCTCTTCTGTTGCAGCAAGATCATTTGGAAGTTCGGATGGAACCAAAAGCAAATGTTCCAATTCATCCCACCAATATTCCTTTTGATGCTCGATGAACCAGGTGGATATGTAAAACAGTGCTTGCATTTGCATGGACTCAAGAATTGGCCGAGCCTCAAGATGATTATCGGCGTATCCATCATCGAAAGTCAGAAACACCGCCTTTTTCGGAAATCTTTTTCCCGAAGTGAAATGGTGCGAAAATTCTTCGGCAGAAAGCACCTTGTATTTTTCACGCAAAAGATCAAGATGTGCCTGAAAATTTTCCGGACTTACCGAAAGCAATTGCGGATCACTTTCCAATCGGGTTACCCGGTGATAAAGCAATACCGCACAACTTCCATAAAGCAGCGCATTTTTCCGTTTTTGAAAACGGTGGTAATACGGACGCAATCCGGCTTTTATGTTATTGGCGTAAAGCATGAATATCGAGTTGAACATCCATTGGATGATCCTCTATGGTTAAAAAAGGTTGTGCATGAAATGTTCCGATACGGTGGATATAATAACGAAAGCCATTCACGCTTAATACATGCAACAAAGCATCCAACTCTTGCGGACGATTGCCAAGCGAATGGTATTCCACATACAAATACTTGATGCGGTGTAATTCATCTGCACAATCTTTTAGCACTTCAACCTCAGCGCCTTCAATGTCAATTTTCAATAAATCGATCGCTTCATGTTGTTGCAAAACATCTTTCAATCGAATGGATGGAAGAATATTGGCATTGTTTCCATGATGCACTGAACCACCATCGGCACCCTCACTTCCGAAAGAAACACCATCGGCATGGGTCCATACTACCCTTTGAAAAACCTCCACATCATCCGCTCCATTGGTTTTTAAATTTCTGCGTAAAACCTCTGCAACCTGTGGATCTGCTTCAAAACAAGAGATGCGTGCTTTGGGAAATTTAGATTTGAAATACAAAACCGAAATACCAACATTACTTCCACAATCCAAGATGACCGGCTGTG
>JBIKKU010000289.1:0-4212 GCA_044360245.1 Flavobacteriales bacterium
TTCTGAATTTGCCAAAATTGGTGTTGCACTTGCCTTGGCAAAATTTTTAAGTACACCACAAATCCGATTGGATGATACCGGCACTCGATTGTACACCGTGCTTTTCATCGGTGCTCCCGCCTTGCTCATTTTATTGCAACCGGATGTCGGAACCATTATTGTATTTGTGTCGTTCATTCTTATGCTCTACCGCGAGGGAATGTCGGGTAACTTATTGCTTTACGGACTTCTTGCTATTGTGCTTGCCGTTCTTTCTTTAAAACTAAAAGAGACCACGATGGAGCTGCCCATATTCGGACAAGAGGTCAACGGAACAATCGGTCTCATCATCGTGTTGAGCGTGATGGCCATTTTGGTTTTCTTTCTCATCCGCCAGATGGTGAACAAACGCAACCGTCGCTTGGCCATTACTTTGCTCTTCGTCGTTTTTATTGGAAGCGTAGGCGTCGTGTACGGCGTGAAATGGGCGTTTTACAATGTATTCCAGGAACACCAGCGCACACGAATTGATTTAACGCTAGGAAATATTGAAGATCCGGATGGAAAAGATTACAACTCCAATCGCGCTAAAGCGGCTATCGGATCGGGAGGATTTTTCGGTAAAGGATTCATGGGAAGTACCCTGGCCAACAGTTCGCAGAAACATGTCCCCATGCAAAGCACCGACTTCATCTATTGCACGCTTTCCGAAGAATGGGGATTTCTGGGATCGGTGACCATCATTTTACTGTTCATGCTTTTGCTGTTTCGCCTCACCATTATTGCCGAACGGCAGCGCTCTACGTTTACGCGAATTTTCACTTACTGTGTTTCCTCTATCATCTTTTTTCATTTCCTGATCAATGTCGGTATGGCTATCGGACTAGCCCCGGTAATTGGAATTCCCCTACCCTTTTTCAGTTATGGAGGATCCTCATTGATGGCCTTTTCCATGCTGATTTTTCTGGTGCTCAAACTCGACAGTGAACGATTGGATGTTCTGAGATAATAAAATAAGCCATATGGATATATGCCATATGGATATATGCTTTCTTTGATTACGATTTGATTTTGAATTGAAACAATCATTGAAAAATTTCCACGAATCAGACACATAAATTTTATGGAAAATCTTTCAAATGGCTTGGGGCGTGCTGCGAATCATTTTTCGCACATAACTTCGGTAGTTGCGATTAGTTGGATGGTTTTGGGAGTTATTGTAATTGGATTGTCGTTTCGTTATCTCATTCGCGAATACGCTCACCTTATGGTTTTTTATTTCATGATCACCCTTGGTTTAATTGTACTTTTTTTCCAACATCAAGTCGGACATTACCTTCAAGGCATCTTTCTATTGGTTTTATCCATCATCTGTTTTATACGCTTGCGAAAAATTTATCAAATCGATAAAAAAAACACCAACTAAAATATTTGAACACTTCATTCGTCTTTACCCAAAATAAAGCATGGATTCATTTACACAAATCGTTCTTGGTGCCGGTGTCGGCGAATTGGTACTGGGCAAAAAAGTAGGCAACAAAGCCATGCTTTGGGGTGCTGTAGCAGGTACTATTCCCGACCTTGATGTGTTTTACCGTTTCTTCACCGACCCTTTAAATGCCATGCTCAACCACCGTGGCTTTATGCATTCGATTGTGTTTTGTGCACTTTTTGCGCCGGTCTTAGGCTGGATCATTTCCAAACTTTACAAAAGCAAAGAAGCAAGTTGGAAAGAATGGTCGATGTTGAGTTGGTGGGCTTTGGTGACACATCCCCTGCTCGATGCTTTCACCACCTGGGGAACGCAATTGTTCTGGCCATTTGAATACCGCGTGGTTTGGAATGGTGTATTTGTGATTGATCCGCTCTATACGCTTCCTTATACCATTTTACTGATTATGGCCATGCGTAAACGTCGCGAAGACCCTAAACGTATGCGTCTTGCAAAAATCGGAATCATCTTAAGTACATCTTATCTATTGCTCGGTGTTGGATTTCGTTGGATCGCCAAAAACACTTTTGAAAACCGTTTGCAGGAAGAACATTTGGCCTACACACGCATCGACGTCAAACCCATGCCATTTACCATTTTGTATTGGGAAGCAACAGCAGAGAGTGATACTGTTTTTTACAACGGACATTATTCTCTTTTCGGTGATGCCCAAAAAATTTCCTTTCGGGCCATCCCAAAAAACCATGAACTGGCAGTAAAAACAGGTATTGCATCACATCCCGATTTTGCCAGTTTGGTTTTCATTTCCAAAGGTTTTTATGCACTTGAAACAAAAGGTGATACCCTACTCTTTCACGACCTTCGTTTCGGTCAGGTAAATGGAATTTCCGATGCACTTGAACCGCGGTCGAGTTTCATTTATCTTTTGAGAAAAACCGCCAACGATCAGCCTTTGGAATTTCATCAGGGCATCCCCGGAATTGCCGATGGTTTCAGCTATTTGGATGATTATTTTAAAAAAGTCATTGGCGGATAAGCTCAAAATTTCCTCAGCACATCCAGACTTATTTTTTAGAAAATAGATTTCACTTCATGCTTTAAAAATTCGGTATAAGCTTTTGCTACCGGATGAAGTTGTTTCTCCTTCAACCAGATGAGGCTCCACATGGTGCTTATCGGCAGACCCTTTACAGGAAGTATTTGCAAATCCTTTCGTTCAAGTTCATGTCGGATTCCAATCAATGGCATAATGGAAATACCCAACCCGGCCAATACCGATTGTTTCACCGCTTCATTGGAAGTCAGCTCCAACTTTTGAAGCACGTTAACTTTTTGTTTTTCCAAAATCCTTTCCATCGACTGACGCGTTCCTGATCCGCGCTCGCGAAAAAGAAGCACGTTTTCGGACAAATATTGTTTTAGTCCATACTCCTTTTTCTTTCTCACTTCCCTGTTTCCCACCAAATACAACTTGTTTTCGAGAAGATCAATCTTGTTCACTTTTAGCTTTTCCGGAAGGATGGAAACCAATGCAAAATCCACTTCATTCTGCTGCAAGCTTTCTACCACTTTTTCTTTATTGGTGACATCCATTTTCAACTCTACATCCGGATGTTGTTTTAAAAAATCTTTCAGGTAATAAGGCATAACATATTTTCCTGTCGATACCACGGAAATTTTTAATCTACCTGCAAGTCTACCTTTGAATTCACTGGTACGTAATTCGATTTCTTTGACCTTATTCAAAACCAATTCGGCATGACCGGCTATTTCTTTTCCAAAATCGGTGAGGTACAATTTTCTTCCAACCACTTCTGTTAAGGGCAGGTCGAACTGATCCTGAAAATTCCTCAATTGAATACTGACTGCAGGTTGGGTTAAATGCAACTGCTCCGCGGCTTTGGTCACACTCCCTGTTTCGGCAACTGCATAAAAAACCTGAAGTTGATGCAAGGTATAATTCATAAACTTTATTTATGGTTTGCATAATAAAGTTAAATAAAAATTAATAAATACAAGCTCTTACCTTTGTAAGGCAATAGAAAATGCATGCCCTTCTTTCTTAATCGTTCTTTTCTTTCATTCGCCACAAAGGCCCGGGGACCGCTCCGGGTCTTTTGTTTTTATGGAAACCCATTTTATGCAAGCCAATCTCATTCTTGAAAACCTCAGCAATCCTGCACTCCTCTTTTTCCTGCTCGGCGTCATTGCCGTTTTATTGAAAAGCGACCTACAAATCCCGCCCAATTCATCCAAGTTCATCTCCATGTACTTGTTGTTTAGCATTGGATTTAAAGGCGGACAAGAACTCGCACATGAAAGTTTCGGATCGGAATTGTGGTTGTCTATTTTTTTCGGAATCGGACTATCGCTGATCATTCCCATTTACACCTTTTTTGTAGCCCGTCAAAAACTCTCCACCGAAGATTCCGGTGCCATTGCGGCTGCTTATGGATCGGTAAGTGCGGTGACCTTTGTAACAGGTGCAAGTTATCTTGAAGCACACGGCGATCATTTCGATGGACACATGGTTGCCATCATGGCATTCATGGAGTTTCCCGCCATCGTAGCAGGACTATTGCTCATTCAACTCTACAGCTCCGATCATTCCAAAGAAACCCGAAAACGCGCATTGCACCACGCTTTTACAAATGGAAGTGTAATTCTGATTTTAGGAAGTTTGCTCATTGGTTTTTTAGCCGATCAGAAACAAGCAGAAGGCATTAAACCTTTTACCACAGATATTTTCAAAGGATTTCTGGCCATTTTTTTATTGGATA
>JBIKKU010000071.1:0-10952 GCA_044360245.1 Flavobacteriales bacterium
TGCAAATAGCCTCAAATGCAGATTTATTAATATTCAACGGACACGATGGTTTAATGGACGACACTGTAAAAATTTACAAAAACGTAGATGGCAAACCGCGCGATGCTATGATGATAGCGTGTTACAGCGGAAGATTTTTCCAAAAACACCTTGAACATTGCGGCGGGTATCCCTTAATTACAACCACCGGATTACTTGCACCGGAAGCGTATGTGATGCACGCTGCCATTGAAGCCTGGGCCCAACAAAAAAGCGATTCGGAAATCAGGAACGCTGCGGGAGACGCTTATTGGGCTAAACATCCTAAATCAGGACAAGCCGGATCAAGAGGACTTTTCCGCACAGGATGGTGGGAATAATGAGGGGAACATTCGCTTTTTGCCTGTATATTTGGACAACATGAAGCGTACACCCATTATCGTTACCGGAGGTGCCGGATTTATCGGTTCTCATACCGTATTGCAGCTGCTTGAAAACGGCTACCAACCTGTAATCGTTGACGATTTCTCCAATTCAGAGCCTTTCATCATTGATCGCCTTCATGAATTGTGCGGTGAAACACTTCCATTTTTTCAGTGCGACTGTACCGACGAAAATGCATTTCGAAAAGTATTTGAATCCGTAAAACCCAGTGGAATCATACATTTTGCGGCATTTAAAGCAGTGGGCGAATCCGTTCAATTTCCTTTAAAATATTACCACAACAACATCGGATCATTAGTTGTTTTGCTGAAACTGATGAAGGAATTCGGTGTCAGCGATTTGGTTTTTTCATCTTCCTGCACGGTTTATGGTCAGCCTGAAATTGTTCCTGTAAGCGAGAATTCTCCGGCAAAAAACGCCATGTCGCCCTACGGTTATACAAAAGTCGTGTGCGAACAAATCATTCAGGATTGCGTGGCTTCCGGACAACAATTACGCACCGTAATGCTTCGCTATTTTAATCCCATTGGAGCACATGCCAGCGGAAGAATCGGCGAGTTGCCTAGAGGTGTTCCGAATAATTTGGTTCCCTACATTACACAAACAGCAGCAGGAACACGTAAGAGTTTAACCGTGCACGGAAACGATTATGCCACTCCGGACGGAACCTGTATCCGCGATTACATCCACGTGGTTGATCTTGCTGATGCACATGTCAAATCCTTAGATTGGTTGGCAAAACAAGCAGAACAACCCGGCGTAGAAATATTCAACGTGGGCACCGGAAATGGAAACACGGTATTGGAAGTGGTTCAAACTTTCGAAAAAGTAAATCAACTGCAATTACCCTACACCATTGGACCGCGCAGAAGCGGAGATGTAGAACAAATATGGGCTTCAACCTCCAAAGCGGAAGAAATGCTGAATTGGAAACCCCGTTTAAGTCTTGCGGATGCTTTACGTGACGCATGGAGTTGGGAACAAAACTTAAAAAAAGGATGAAGAAATTCCTGCTATTGTTGTTCCTGCTTCCCTTGTTTGCCCAAGCACAGTTTTCGGCAGAAAAAGCCTATATGGGATTTCTCAAACCAAAAAATCTTGATGGTCCAAGCAAACGCGATCGCTGGTTTTTCGATTTTTACCATTGCCGTTACGATACCGCACCTGATTCGATCAAATTCAAACCCTGGTCATTGGGCTGGAACGTATCGCGCATGATCGATATTCCATTTAACAAGAAAAGCACCATCGGAATGGCGATTGGTTTTACCTTTTCATCACAACATTTCTTCCACAATGCTTATTACACTCAAATCTCCGACACAAGCGGAGTAATAACCGAAACACAACTTATTCCATTCGAAACCCACCCTGATCCGGATTTTCGCCGCACTAAGTTTACTGCCACTTTTCTTGAAATTCCCATCCAGCTGCGTTTCAGAGCTGCAAAAAAATGGAGCTTCTTTTTCTACCCGGGATTTAAAGTCGGATATGGTGTGAGCCACCATACCAAAACGATTTACGATGATCAAAAAGTAAAAGATTACCGCATTTATGGCTTCAATAAACTGCACTACGGTCCAACCCTGTACATGGGTTACAACCGACTGGCAGTCTTTGGATATTACAGCATGACTTCGCTTTGGGAAGAAAACAAGGGTCCGCAATTCCGGATGATTAACCTCGGAATCAGTTTGAATTTCTTTTAAAAATCAGGATAATTCCTCGTTGAATAAACTCACCCATGCTAGGCGTGATGCAGCTTGTTCAGCCTCTTTTTTTGTCCTTGCCGAAGCCAGCGAAACAGAGGCATGATCTACACGAAGCTCTATTTCATAAAGCATCTCTGCACCTAAATTCTCTTCTTTCACCAATACAAATTCAACGCGTTTTCTTTCGCGCTGCGACCAAATAATGATGCGGCTTTTGTAATCCGTTTCGGTGCTTTCCAATGCTCTAACATCAACATAAGGTGTGATAATCCGCTTAAGAATAATCTCTTGCGTAAAAGCAAAACCTTTATCGAGATATATGGCGCCGATGAGTGCTTCAAAGGCATTCCCCAATAATGATTTCGGGTTATTTATTCCAAATTGAGTGTGTCGGACCTGTGTTTCAAGCTTCAACTTTTCCCCGAGCATATTCAGGGTTTCGCGCTTAACAATTTTCGATTTTAGTTTGGTAAGAAAACCTTCTGTTTCCTTTGGATAGGAAGCGTACAAGTATTCTGCAACCACCGAATCGAGAATGGCATCACCAAGAAACTCAAGTCTTTCGTTACTGCGTTCGTGTGCATCCGGATCGTCGCGCAAGTGTGATTTATGGATAAAAGCTTGCCTGTAACAGTCGATACGCTTTGGCCAGTATCCAAACTGCTGATGCACAAAGGCAGCTAAGGCCTTGTCTTCTTTGCTTTTATAACGGAGAAAGGGGTACAACCCTTGGAATTAACCTTTGAACTTCTTCAGAATGATGGAGGAATTGTGTCCGCCAAATCCGAAGGTGTTACTCAACGCATAATTTACGGTGCGTTTTTGAGCTGTATGGAAGGTAAGATTCAGACGATTGTCGATATCCGGATCGTCTGTAAAGTGATTGATGGTTGGAGGAATGATGTCTTCCGACACAGCCATAACACAAGCAAGCGCTTCAATGGCTCCGGCTGCTCCTAAAAGGTGACCGGTCATGGATTTGGTGCTGCTGATGTTCAGCTTGTAAGCATGTTCTCCAAAAACACCAATGATGGCTTTGGTTTCAGCAATGTCGCCAAGTGGGGTAGATGTTCCGTGAACATTGATGTAATCGATGTCTTCTGCTTTAATCCCTGCGTCTTTCAGAGCATTACGCATAACATTTAAGGCACCAAGACCTTCGGGATGCGGTGCAGTAAGATGATATGCGTCGGCCGACATTCCACCACCTACAACCTCAGCGTAAATCTTTGCTCCACGTTTTACGGCGTGCTCGTATTCCTCGAGGATAAGGCAACCGGATCCTTCACCCAAAACAAAACCATCGCGGTCTTTGTCGAAGGGACGAGAAGCGGTTTCGGGACTGTCGTTTCGTGTAGAAAGTGCATGCAGAGCATTAAATCCACCAACTCCTGTTTCATGAACTGTGGCTTCGGAACCTCCGGTAATGATGATGTCTGCCTTTCCTAAACGAATGTAAGTGAAGGCGTCATTAATAGCGTTGGTTGAAGAGGCACAGGCAGAAACTGTGGTGAAATTTGGTCCGCGGAATCCATACTGAATGGAAATGTGACCAGAAGCGATGTCGGCAATCATTTTCGGAATAAAGAACGGGTTGAAACGCGGTGTTCCATCCCCTCCGAAAAAGCCTTGACATTCATCCTGGAAGGTTTTCAATCCGCCGATACCCGATCCCCAAATTACACCCGCGCGATCTAAATCGATGGCTTGTGTGTCGATGTTCGAATCCTTCATGGCTTCGGCAACGGCAACAAGCGCAAATTGGGTGAACTGGTCAATCTTACGGGCTTCTTTGCGCTCGAAATGATCTTCCGGATTAAACCCTTTTACTTCACAGGCAAAACGGGTTTTGAACTTACTGGCGTCGAAGCGAGTGATCGGGGCTGCTCCGCTCACGCCCTTTTTGAGGGCTTCAAAAAAAGCAGGTGCAGTGCTTCCAATCGGGGTAAGCGCACCTATCCCTGTTACGACAACTCGCTTCAACTCCATAAGTCTGTTTAAAGTGAAAATTACTTCGCGTTATTCTGGATGTAAGTGATTGCATCACCTACAGTAGCGATCTTTTCAGCTTGATCGTCCGGAATTGCAATGTTGAATTCTTTTTCAAATTCCATGATAAGCTCAACAGTATCGAGAGAGTCTGCACCAAGGTCATTGGTGAAACTAGCTGATTCAGTTACTTCTGCTTCGTCAACTCCTAATTTGTCAACGATGATGGCGATTACGCGAGACTTGATGTCTGACATGATATTCTCCTTTCTTTAGTTGGTATTTCGAGGTGCAAAGAAAAAACCTTTTGTCAAAAACAACAAAATTATTTGCGTGTTATCGTAAAAAACTGATGAACAAGGTGTTCCAAGGCGATTTTACCACGGATTTACGGTTTTGAGGCCGCAGTTCTGATTTCGGAGACCAATAAAGTCAAAGCGTCCGGTAGATTTTGGATGGGAACATAGCGTCCGCCACCCTGTTCAGCCACGGTAATCATGGATTTACTGTCGCGCTCGGTGTTCTTGATGCCTATTACGGATGTCACAATGCCTTTTTTCAAACCACGGCGCACCATGGGGGTTACATCGTTGGTATAAAGGTTAAATGCTCCATCGGTGGCCATAATGACCATGTTGTTTCCTCCCGGAATAAAGTGCTTTTGTGCCATTTCGTAGGCTTTTTTCATTCCTTCAAAACCTGCGGTGTAGCCTTCGGCTTCCATGCCAGAGATTTTAGCAATGATTTCTTCCTTATTTGCTCCTGAAACACCCTCCATCACTACCCTAGCCTTGTCGTTATAAACCAGCACAGAAACACGGTCCTCCGGTTTTAACGCTTTGCACACTTCGATCATAGAAGCTTTCAGTAAATCGAGTTTACCGTCCATGGCCATGGATCCGCTTAAATCCAGCAGGAACACCAGATTATTGGTTTTCTCGATAGGTGTATGGGAGGGAACAACAGTGACTTCCGGTTCTTCAACCACAGGACTTAATCCCGGTTCCACTTCGGTAAGTACGGGTTCTTTGGATTCAATTTTTCCGGGATCAATGACTAGTACTTGCTCAGGTTCCTGAGGTTTTCCGGGATCTTTAATCGGCGGAAGGCTGACCGCGTAAAACAAAGAGTCTACGGGCGGTTCATCGTAGCCCTTGTCAATTTCCGGAATCAATTCGACGTATAACTTATTGTTGCGGATGTTCACATAAGCATCAAACTCTTTGGGTTTATAGCCCGGTTTGGTAACAACAAAATAGTAATAACCAATCTCCATTTTTCGGTGGATCTCGCCGCTCTTATCCGTTTTCCAGGCATACTTGGGCAAGCCACGGTAAATGATGCGGACATCCCCAGCAACAATTGGCTCTCCAGTATGAGCATCCACCACTTTGATTTCCGCTTCAAATTCGGGAACGCGGCTAACATCGGGAACTTTGTTGAAGGTCGGACAAGCAAGATCTGCATAAGCCGGCATTTCCCTCACCTCGCCGGAAACCATGATGGTGATGGGTTCATTTCGATCTGAAAAATAAACATCGATCTCCCGAGAAAAACGACCTGTTTCCTTGGGGTTGTATTGCACACGAATCGTAATTGAACTGTCGGGTAACAAGGTTTGCCCGCTTACCAATGTCGTAACGTCTTTTTCGGAATCCAGGCGCAATAAAAACACTTTTTTGCCCGAAGTATTCTTCACCTGGAAGTCGATAAAACGCTCACTTTTTGCTGTCAGTAATCCAAAAGAATGGAAGGTCTTGTTGAACACCAATTGCGAGAACCCTTGTAATTGCAGGCTCAGAAAAAGAATGAGGAAAAAAGAAAAACGAAGCATGACGCTAATAACGCAAAGTTCAGACCAAAAGTTTTTCTTCATGGCTGAACAAAGGCGGCCAATCCTTCTGCGATTCTACGGTCGTTGCTCAAGCGCGGAACTTTGTTTTGTCCACCGAGCTTTCCTTGCGATTTCATGTATTCATTAAACCCGTTGCGTTGAACAGTGCGCAATTTCAAATTTTGAAGCACATGTCCTTTGATGAGGTCGTTGTAATAAATGTTTTTGCGGCACATGGTGTTTTCAAGTGCAATTCGAAACGCATCAATGTTTTCCGGCATTTTTGCGAACTCAACAAACCATTCGTGGTAGGGTAATTCATCTGCTTGCGGATTCACCTGTGGGGCAAGATGGAACTCAATCACTTCGCCTCCTGCTTGTTCGATGGCTTGTTGAATGGCGTACTCTACTTCTTCGCCAATGATGTGTTCGCCAAATGCGGATGTGTAATGTTTGATGCGTCCGGAAACGATGATGCGGAAAGGATCTTTGGAAAGGAATTTAACGGTATCGCCAATGTTATATCCCCACATTCCGGCGTTGGTGTTGAGGATGATGACATAGTTTTTTCCCAGCTCTACATCTGCTAATGAAACACGGGTAGGATTCTCGTTAAAAAATTCATCCGCAGGAATAAACTCGTAAAAAATTCCACTCCAGGTGTTCAGCAACAATCCGGGTGCTTCTTGCGAATCCTGAAAAGCAATGAACCCTTCGGAAGCAGGATACAACTCAACCGAGTCTATGCGCTTTCCCATTAATTTTTCGAATCGTGCGCGGTACGGCTCATAATTAACTCCTCCGTAAACAAACAGCGAAAAATTCGGAAACACTTCGGAAATGGTCGATTTTCCGGACTTCTCAAGCAGGATTTCAAAATACATCTGCACCCAACTCGGAATACCCGAAATCAGTCGCATATCGGCTTTGAGGGTCTCCTCTGCAATGGCATGCACCTTGGTTTCCCAATCGTCGATGCAATTGGTTGCATAACTCGGCATGCGGTTTTTTTGGAGGTATTTTGGAACATGGTGGGCAACAATACCCGACAAACGACCAATGGGAATTCCGTTTTTGCTTTGCAGTTCCGGACTGCCTTGCAGGAAGATCATTTTTCCATCTACAAATTGTGCTTTACCTGTTTCGGCGATATAGTTCAAAAGCGCATATTTAGCCGAATTGATGTGGTTCGGCATGGACTCTTTGGTTAAGGGAATGTATTTTGTTCCGCTCGTGGTACCGCTGGTTTTACAGAGATACAGCGGTTTTCCTTTCCACAAAACATCCGATTCGCCTGCGAGCACTTTTTCCATATACGGAATCAATGCTTCGTAATCACGCACAGGAATCTGACGTTTAAAATCATCATAGCTTCGGATATCGCCAAAACCATGGTCCTTTCCGAAAAGGGTGTTGGAGGCAGACGCCGTTAGGGAACGTAAAAACGCTTCCTGATCACTGACGGCATTGCGGCTATATCCGTCCAGTTTTTTGCGAATGCTTTTTGCGAATGGTCGGCTAAGAGCTGATTTTATTCCCATGTTCAGAGGATAAGGTAATTCTGCGGATCAATGGCTTTTCCTTTGTGCCAGAGTTCGAAATGAAGGTGTGGTCCTTCACTTAATTTTCCGGTATTTCCAACAATGGCAATCGGATCGCCGGCACGCACACGGTCGCCTGTTTTCTTGAGTAAAACCGCATTGTGCTTGTACACCGAAATCAGGTTGTTGGAATGTTGAATGTGAATTTCATGTCCGCCATCGGAAGTCCAATCCGCAAACACCACGGTTCCATCCAGAGTACTTTTAATGGCCTCTTTGGGCGGAGAAACGATATCAATACCGTAGTGTCCTTGAGAAGGATTAAAAGATTGGGTAATGGTTCCTTCGAGTGGGGTGAAAAAAAACACGCCATACATTTCATCGGAGGATTTTGCCACAACGGTGTTTCCCGATTGCAAAGCATACCTTTCTTCTTCTTCCACCTTTCTGCGCATGATGCTGTCTTCGGGCGATTTCGAAAAATCCACATCATCGTAATCACCGGGAGCTTGGGATTCCATGGCGGTATCCTTGATGGTTCCACCATTCAAAATGATGGCTACGTTCCGCAGGTAGTCGTCGTATTTGCGCAATTCCAACTCGAGCGAGTCGGCCTTGATTTTATTGTCGACCATGGCCTGTCGCTCCGATCCATCGGGGTACCCCGGAATAAATTCGCGCAAAGGGGTATAGGCAATCACCATGGTTGTAAGAACCACCAACACAAACGTAATGGAGCCCACCCAGATGAATAGGTTCATGGGAGAAAGGCGCAGGGAAAATTTTTCGGCAAAGGTTTGCTCATCGACAATGACCAAACGCGATTTGGACCTCATCCGTGCAAACCACAGACGACGGCGTTCTTTGCGTTGTTCTCTTTTCGACGGCTTTTCTTCCATACGGACAAATATCAGAATTATCCTGCTCCCACACCCACCATTTTCGGTCTATTTCGCCAAATACAGGGCTTATCCCGAAAAATAAAATATTTTTGTCGATTCCGAGTTAATAGCAATTGGTGAAACCGCTTTTACATATTTTACTCCCCGTGCTGCTTGTCGGCCTGTTCCTGAGCTCCTGCTCCACCGAAAAGAACAAGGCCCTCAACCGTGGTTACCACAACATGACCGCCCATTACAACGGGTATTTCAACGCACGCGAACTAATTAAGGAAAGTCTGAAAGGTTACGAAGAAAGCACCAAAGAAGACTTCAACAAAATTTTGCCGGTTTACAGAATGGCCGATGAAGCCAGTGCTTCTTCGCTGTATCCGAACATGGACAAAGCCATTCAGAAAACTTCAAAAGTGATCGATCGACATTCGATGCCCAATCCGAAAAAGAAAGAAAACAAGAAAGACGAATGGTGCAAATGGATTGACGACAACTGGATGGTGATGGCCCAGGCGCACTTTTACAAACGCGAATTCGAAGCCGCAATTCAGAAATTCGAATACGTTGCCAAAAATTATCCCGATCAAGAAATTTCCTACGATGCCCAACTCTGGTTAGCACGCACCTACATGGAATCCGGCAACATGGCCGAAGCCCAAAAAATTCTGGACAAATTGCAGGCAGCAAAAGAAAACAAAGCGGATGCTGAAAAAGAAAAGGAGAACGAGGATAATAACAGACCGAAAAATAGCAGAAAGAAAAAACCTACCAAGAAAAAAACAGCCGAATATCCCGATTACCTCAACAAAGATTTAGCCGCAACACAAGCCGAATTCTACATACGTAAAAAAGAATACGAAAAGGCTGCTGAGCATTTGCAAACGGCTATTAAGCTTACCAAAAAGAAACGTGAAAAAGCACGTCTGACTTACATCCTTGCTCAAGTATACCAAGCGCAGGGTCAGAACCAAATGGCATCCGATACCTATGCCAAAATCCCGAAACTGAATCCAACCTTCGAAATGGAATTTTATTCGCGGATCAATCGCGCGTTGTTGTTTGAGGGTGGCGACAGCAAAGGCATTCGCTCAGAGCTGATGAAGCTTTTGCGCGACGAAAAAAACAAAGAATATTTCGATCAGATTTATTACGCACTTGCAGAACTTGATTTCCGCGAAAACCAGAAAGCACAAGGTATTGCCGATTTAAAAAAATCCATTGAGGTATCCCTATCCAACGATGCGCAAAAAGGAAAATCGTATGTGCGTTTGGGTGAAATTTCCTTCAAGGACCGCGACTATGTAAATGCCAAAAACTATTACGATTCGAGTCTATTGTTTCTGCCCAAAACCTTCGATGGACTTGATTTGATTCGTCAACGCAGCGAGGGTTTGACCGAACTTGTAAAACACCTCACCGATTTTCAACTCAACGACAGTTTGGTGAACCTTTCTAAACTTTCTAACAAGAAGAAGGAAGAGCTCGTCCGAAAAATCGTGGAAAAGGAAAACCTCGAAGCCGAAAAACGCAAACAAGCCGAAGAAGCCAAAGCACAGGCACAGGCGCAAAATAGCGGTGGCTCAGGAGCCGGTGATGATAACACCAAATGGTATTTTTACAATCCGCAAGCCAAACAACTTGGTTTTGCTGAATTCAAAAAGATTTGGGGAACGCGCAAACCCGAAGACGATTGGCGAAGGTCGGACCGAAGTTCCGTGAGTGAAGAATCCATTGCCGGAAATCCGGAAGACACGCTTGACGCCAAAACAAAAAAGGACGAAAAAAGGATAGAAGATCTTTTGGAAGCCATCCCAAATTCACCGGATGAGATCAGTGCTTGCCGAGAAAAAATTCAATATGCGCTTTATCACGCGGGCGTCTTGTACAAAGACCGTTTCGAGCAAAAAGATTTAGCCATCAACTCTTTCAAAGAGTTAGTGAAGCGTTATGATATTGGTGAATATGTATTGCCCGCCAACTACCAATTGTACCTACTCACCAATGCACCGGAACAAGATCAATACAAAAATTTCATCCTCGAAAATTACCCGGAAAGCGAATACGCCAAACTGATTAAAAATCCGAACCTCCTCAAAGAAGGCGAAGCGCGCAGAGCAACAGATGAAAAAGAATACCTCGAGGCTGTGCGATTGTACCGCGAACGCAAATATGTTGAGTCTTTGCAGCTTTGCATTCAGAAAATTGCCTCCGAACCTGAAAACTATTACCGTGCAAAATATTACTATTTGCGTTCCTTGAATTACGGTGAACTGCGTCAAATGGACCAATTGGAAATCTCCCTCAGCGAAACCGCAAAAAACTTTCCTACCGATGAAGTCGGCAAACAATCGCAAGCCATTTTAGATAAACTCCGCAACCAAAAAACACAAGAAGAAAAAGGCGTAAGCGGTTATGTTTACGATGCCTCTGCCGAACACTGGTTTGTGTTGGTTTTCCCGAATTCATTGGGATCCATCAACGATGCCAAAGCCAAGTTTTCCGATTTCAATACTTCCTATTTCAGCAATATGGATTTGAAAGTATCAAATCCCTTCCTGAA
>JBIKKU010000311.1:0-3912 GCA_044360245.1 Flavobacteriales bacterium
CCAATTGATCTTGGTAAAAACCCTTCCCGACGCCAAAGAAGCCATGAAGTATTACCAAGCTATCAAAAACGAAAACGACAAGCTGAAAGCCTATAAATCGGCGAGCTATTTCATGATTTCCGCCAAGAATTATGCGACCTTTTACCTGGATAAGGACGTGAACAAATACTTGAGCTTTTTCACAGCGAACTACCTCAAATAATGAGCGAAAAAAGGATTGAGAAAAAATTCCTCTTGCTAGATAGCACAACCGAAATCCTTGTTGCCGAAACCTTTTTTGATACTCATGGTTCAGTGCTTCGCGAAAGGCTTTATGCCGAAAACGGTGAGCTTGAATCCGAAACGGAAAACGAATACAACGAGAAACGCCTGTTGATCCGCGAACACATTGTGGATGGTGAAGGCAATTCCGTTACCAATGAATTTGATTTTGACAATCAGGGTGATTTGCTCGAAACCCGCATGGTCTTTGATGATGGGACAGCGCAAACTACCCGATACGAAAAGGAAGGCCTCTTGTTATCCGTTACCGAAACCGACCCCGATGGCGAATTGATTTCACGTAAAGAATTCGATGTGGATCAAGATGGTCGTGTGCTTTCGGAACGAGCATTTGATGAAGAAAATCAATTGGTTTACCGTGGGGCTTATGCTTACGATGAAAAGGGAAGAAAAAAAGAATTGGTGTTCAACTCCAATTACATGGAAAATTCTTTTCGTCAGATTTGGGAATGGGACGATAAAAACCGCATGATTTCATCAGAAGTGCTCAGTCCGAAAGGCGATCTGGTTTCGCGCGAATACCATGTGTTTGAAGGTGATTTACTCATGTATACGGAACAACGAAAAAACGATACGGGCAAAAATGTAAAAATCACCTATCGTTATGCAACATCAGTAAAACCGGTGCAAATCACCGAAACGGATTTCACCGGAAACATTCTATCGGATTATTATTTGGAATACAATGCACAGGGTCATGTGATTTATCAAAAAACTGTCACAAGTAGCGCCTATGCAGGAGATTACGGAGCAATGGGAAGAAGCGTGAATGAGTTCCGCATTGCCATAGAATATTGATCACTGATGCTATTTCTTTCCTATCAAAACATATCCGACACCTTCGGTGACAAAATTGTTGTAATCAATACCAATCCTGCCCCCCATGGTAACGAACTTAACCGGCAGCAAAACCGTGCCCTTGTAATTCGTTTTCCAACCCGGAGCTTTTGAAATTTTTTCGCAAAAAAGTTCAATTACGGGTCTGGCCAGATTATCAATATTGTAATAATAGTAGCGTTCCAAAATGCTCACCTTTGGATGGTTAACACTGTCGAAATCGAGTTGAAACAAGCTATAAAGATGACCCTTTAAAAACCTTCTGTACTGCGCACCAACAGCCACTTCTTGTTCGAGGTGGTAATACAAAGCCCATGCGCCTCCTTGATACAACACCGTACTGTCGTAATTTTCAGGCTTATAGTAAAAACCATCCTTTACAATATATCGGTTTTGTTCTCTTTTCTTTTTCCCTTTTTGAAAGGACAACAGAACCAAAACCAAACCTGCCAACAAAAAAATGATTCTTCCATTGTATGTAACGGTCTTCATAACAATACAATATGGTGATTTATACGGAACAACAATCATTAAGTATACGGACTTGCCTGTTTTTCTTATTTTTTTAAATTTGTAAGAAAGGGTTTATATGTTCAAATCATCCAGTCCCAGCACCCCTATGAGTAAGACCGCAGAAATCAACTCTCCCGACCGCTTGAACCGCCTGGTGGAAGGCACCGAAATCATTGGTGATATCAAGGCCGACAGCAACATTCGTATCGACGGTAAACTCAAGGGTACCATTACCACGAAAGGTCGTCTGGTGATTGGTCCGACAGGCTCCATCGAAGGCGAAATTGTTTGTGAGAACGCCGATATCGAAGGTTCTTTTGTAGGAAAAATTGTCGTGAACCAATTGCTCTCCCTGAAGGCTACTGCAAAATTCATTGGCGATATTCAAACTTCCAAGCTGGCCATTGAGCCCGGAGCAACTTTCTCAGGAAACTGCTCCATGGGTGGTTTGATGAAAGACCTGAAACCATCGGACCTCAACAAGCAAAATGCCCTCGCAGCCGAAAAGACGGCCTGAAGCAGCCTATAGTCATTACCTGATCATGAGCTTTAAAATGGGCGTCGTGATTGCAGGAGGTGTTTTTGGTGGCCGCTATTTAGACGGACTCGCCGGTTTATCCTTCCCCTTGATGACAATCTTGTTATCTTTGTTGGGTGTTGTAATGGCCATCGTTGTGTTGGTCCGCGACACTTCGCACTGATACCATGAAAAAATTTACCCTTGCGCTATTTGCCACTGCCTTGGTCTGTGAAGGCCTGATTTATTTGATTTTCAACACCTTCCTTCAGCAAAAAGCTCATCCGGTTACCTATTTCTTTCCGGTTTTTTTCTTCGCATTGTACTTTTTTGTACATCGTTTCCTGGTTACGGTAGCCAAAGGAGACGCCAAACGCTCGGTAAACATGTTCATGGCAGCCACAGCAGCTAAGATGTTGTTATCGATGATGATTGTGATAATCCTGGTATTCAGCATTAAGGACGCTTACCGTCCTGTGATTTTAACCTTCGTCGCTGTATATCTGCTCTTTATGGGGATAGAACTCCCTTTCATCTTGAAGGAAATGAAAAAACCTTCAGGCACCGGAAATGATTTCAAACAGGAAGTGTAAAAAAGCCCTGTTCTTTTTCGTTTCGAGTGCATATTTCTATACTTTTGCGCTCGATTTCAGGAAAAGAATAGAAAGCATGGCAAAATTCATTCACAATTCTCTTTTTCAGGCGGTTCTTTCCTTGGTGCTCTTGTTTTCCGTTAGTCCGGCAAGTGCTTCAGGTGGAGAAGGCGGTTTTAATGCGAAAGATTTCATTCTGCACCACGTTTCCGATTCTCATGAAATTCATTTTGTGGGAGAAGGTGAAAATTCCGTGGCCATTCCCCTTCCGGTAATCCTGATTGACGGGGGTTTAAAGGTTTTTTCTTCCTCCAATTTCTACCACCATTCGCCTAAATCTACCTTCAATCCTAAAACACTCACACAAGACCACTACTTCCAGCACGAAGGTTATGTTTTGTTGCATGAGAAGGTTTACAAGCTGAACGATGCTTCCGCTGCTTTGGAATTGAACAGCGAAGGTCACCCCATGAACGCCAGTCCGGTTTTCGACATGTCCATTACCAAAAGTGTACTTGGTCTATTCATCATTTTGATTTTTGTGGTTTTAGTCTTCCGTTCTGTGGCTAAAAAATATGCTGCCAACGAAGGAAAAGCTCCAAGCGGCTTGCAAAACGCGCTCGAACCATTTATCGTTTTCATTCGCGATGAGGTTGCAAAACCTTCCATTGGTCACCATTACGAGCGATTCCTCCCATTCCTCCTTACTGTTTTCTTTTTCATTTGGTCTTCCAACATGTTGGGCTTGATTCCGTTTTTAGGCGGTTTCAACATTATGGGTACGCTTAGTGTAACCATGGTGTTTGCGCTTGGTGTGTTTGTGTATGTTACCATTAGCGGAAACGGACATTACTGGGGTCACTTGCTCAACCCTCCCGGGGTTCCGGGTTTTGTAAAGGTGATTTTGGTGCCGATTGAAATCGTTGGAATTTTCATCAAGCCTTTTGTATTGATGGTGCGTTTGACAGCCAACATTATGGCAGGTCACATCATCATCCTTGCTTTCGTTTCACTGATCTTCATTTTCGGAATGAACAGTCCCGGAACAGGTTACGGCGTGAGCGTTGGAGCAACGGCCTTTATGGTCTTTATGAATGTGATGGAACTGTTGGTGGCGTTCCTTCAAGCTTATGTATTCACCCTTCTTACAGCCATTTATTTGGGCAGCGC
>JBIKKU010000312.1:0-3910 GCA_044360245.1 Flavobacteriales bacterium
GATCAATTTGATTTTTCCTTGTACCACAACATACGAAGTGCGATCGCGTACACCGGTTTCTAATCCTGCATAAGCAAGAGATTGAAAACCGAATGCTGTTTTGTAATAATGTGCAGCTTGTTTGGCATTTCCTACATACAACTCAACGAAATCGGTTCCGTTGATAGGAAGAAAATCTTGTGCTTTTTCGAAGATTTTTTCTCCTGTATAGGCGTAGTTCTGAACTTGGGTGAGGTCTTTTGTTTCCATAAATGCGAATATTGCTATACGTTATTGATGTGTCTTTTTTTTAGAATAGGATCAAACCAATTGCGGTTGTTCCATCCAACTTTTGTAATAGTCTTTGACTTCAAGTTTTAAGGCATCCTCGGTAATTTTAACCGGATTGAATGGGTCAATCATTACAGCCAATTCACCGGTTTCTTTTTTGCCGATGGAACGCTCAATAGCACCGGGATGCGGACCATGTGGAATTCCTCCGGGGTGCAGTGTAATCTGACCTTTCTGGATGTTATTGCGGCTCATGAAATCACCATCAACGTAATACAACAACTCATCGCTGTCGACGTTGGAGTGGTGGTAAGGTGCAGGAATGGCATCCGGATGGTAATCGTACAAACGTGGCACGAAAGAACAAATCACAAAATTGTTTCCTTCAAATTGCTGGTGAATTGGAGGAGGCATGTGGATGCGTCCGGTGATGGGTTCGAAATTGAAAATAGAAAATGCATAAGGATAATGGTAACCATCCCAACCCACAACATCGAATGGATGTGTACCATAGGTGTATGGATAAATCAATCCGCGTTTTTTAATCAGGACTTTGAAGTCTCCTTTTTCATCATGCGTTTCCAAACCATAGGGCAATTTGAAATCGCGCTCACAAAAGGGTGAGTGTTCAAGCAATTGTCCCCACTCGTTGCGGTAACGTTTTGGTGTGCGAATCGGAGAAAAAGATTCCACCAACAACAGACGGTTTTCTTGGGTTTTGAATTTAATTTGATAAACCGTTCCTCTGGGAATGATAATGTAATCGCCGTATTCAAAATCGATGGATCCATACATGGTGTGCACGGTTCCTTCGCCTTTGTGTACAAAAATCATTTCATCGGCATCTGCGTTTTTGAAATAATAATCATCCATGGAGTTTTTCGGAGCGGCAAGACCAATCGTCATGTCGTTGTTCAGAAACAATGTTTTTCTGCTCTCCAGGTAATCATCAATTTCAGGTAATTCAAATCCTTTAAAGCTGAGTGCTTTTAAATTGTCTTCAATGGCGACTTTCGGACGAACAGAATATGGCTCGCCTGTTTCTTTTACAATGGTGGGTGGATTCAGGTGATACACTAAAGAGGCGACTCCTCCAAACCCTTCCGTACCGAACAATTCCTCATGGTAGAGGCCTCCATCGGGTTTGCGGAATACGACATGTCGTTTGGCGGGAATTTTACCGTGGCGTTGATATACAGGCATAAGATTTCGTTTTTCACGAAAATCCTCCCTTTGTCGCCTGTAGGATATGATAAAAGTCAGAACTGACGGAAGTCAGTATTGTTTAGGATTCGAATAAACGCAAAAAAGCTTTGGTGTTAAATTTCCATTCATCAAAGGATTCATTTTACTTCATCGAAAGGTGTAAACGGATTCAGACTTTTTATTTTGTTCGCATTTGAAGTTTGTAATATTCTTCCATGGTCAAGTTTTTCATGTGACTTTCCATCCAATCATCGAACGCAAACAATTTAAACGGCTGTGCTTCGAACTCGTCCTTTCTCAGTGCTTTCAGCTCTTTTAAGGTCATCGATTCGTCTAAAGATTTCTTCGTTTTTCCGCCAAAATGAATGATGTATTGCAACAACACTTCTTCCAATCGAAACAGATTTTCGTTTTTGCTCAGGTATTTGCGGGTGTATTGAGCAAGGTATTCCGATGTGGAGAGGTTTCCGTTTTCGAACTGCGCAATAATGTTGATGATCCTTGCTACAGTGGAGATGTCTTCCCTGGCTTTGAATTTGGAATCGTTCATGATTTCCAAAGTATAGCGAATGCACTCTTTTCGTTTGCCCGACATGAAACTAATTTTTGCCATGTGCAAAAGGAGTTCGTAATGCTGTGTTTTATTGAGGTAAGGCAAATGTTTGGAGATGCCCGATTCGGTTTCGCGCATTTGAAATTTGGCAGTTGCAATATCTTTTTTGTCCTCCAACAAGTCGAAATACAAATTCCAGTAATATGTAAAGATGCGTGCCTGAATGAATGGTGAATTTTTGTAAACGTCTTGTTGTCCCAATGATTTCAGACGTTTCAAAATTTCCTCTGCTTTGTCGAATTGTTTTTGTTCGCGGTAAGAGTTGATCAAGTTGTGCAAGGAAGAAACGTAACCGATACGCGAATATTCAATCAGGTGTGGATGCTTTTCATAATGCTCCGTCATTTTTTTGGTCAACTGCATTTGCTTGCGGTCATCCGAAATGAAATACACATAGGTCAGCTCAAGGCCCATATCGAACAATTCCGCACGTCGGGAACTGGCATGAACTTTCGACTGACTGCGTTCGCGCAGGTGTTTTTCGAGTTGTTGTTTTTGTCTGGAACTACGGGCATTCCCCATTTGAATATGGTCGCGGTAGGCTGCCGTGGTGTGTTTCTGAATGGTAATTAAGTTTTGTAAATCGCTAATGGTCGACTCGCTTTCACTCAGCTTTTCCGTGGCTGCGGCATAATCGAAATTTTTGGATTGAATCTCTGCTTGGAGTTCGCGTACCACCAACAAATGCGTGAAAAGTTCATTTTCCAGGGCTATTTCTTCGGCTTTTTCCAGGATATTCAAGGCTTGCGTGTTTAATCCCTTTAGGAAAAGGACTTCTGCAGAGGAGACCATTTCAAGGACCTTTTTCTTGGAGGACAGCGAGCCATGGTAGGAAATCAGACTTTTTAGAATAGACTGGTACAGGTAAACTTTTTCTGCGGCAAGATTGTTTACGAAATCTTCCTTTTCCAACAGCTCAGCATCATAGCTTTCTTGTTCCGAAATAGCATCGAATAGCTTGATATAATTGGATTCTTCTTCGCCACCATGACGGCGTGAGAACAATTTGAAATGCCGCTTTTCCGACATGGTCATGGAGCGGATGAGGGTGTGGAGGTCAAGTTTAGCCATAAGAATTAGACCTTTTAAAAATAGTATAGTTCGGTAAAATTTCCAAACCTTCCATGGGTAATTTGCATAAGCCAAAATGTAAGGAATATGAAAAGCCCGCTACGAAAATTACCTCGTCGCATTTTGAACGTATTGACTTTACTGGGATTAACCTGCCTTGTAAACGCAGCGTCAGCGACAAATTACTACGTAAACGACGCTTCCACCAGTGGAGACGTTTACACCTCAGCTGCCGGAACAGTCGGTAATCCCGGAACATCTGCAGCAGCGCCTCACAACAGTTTGAAGAACATCATCAACACCAATGCCCTCGTGCCCGGGGATACCATTTTCGTTGATGCAGGTTCTTATACCGATGTGAACATCAATGTCCCGTCTACGAAAACCGGATTTGTAATTATGGGAGCAGGGACAACCCTGACCACTTTTAATAATGGTTCAGGTTATTTTATGGACATCACCGGTGCCGGAGTGCAATTGCATAAAGTCAAACTCACTTCCTACACCTACAATACCGGTGCACTCGGAAAAGCCATCAGCGTGCGCAATTGTCAGAACGTGCTCATTAAAAACGTCGAGATTTCCGGTTGCGGTGCTTCAGGTGGTGATGCGCCTATATACATCACAACTACTTCAGCATCTACATCTGCCACATTGCGAAACGTATACATCCACAACAATACCGGAAATTATGGTGGGGGTGTCGACATCTTGATGAATGTACCTTCAACTACGCCAACGCTTACGGTT
>JBIKKU010000290.1:0-4199 GCA_044360245.1 Flavobacteriales bacterium
AAACAATGGGACGATCGTTTTCGGGAAGTTGAATTTGATGTGCAAATTTTTCGTGCACGCGCAAACCAAGAATGCGTTGAAGTTTATTTACTACAGCCGTCATTCCCGAACCGTAACAAATCACCGCATCATCGGCAGAAGCATTTACATGATGTTTGATGATGTGCAAAGCTTCGTGATAAGCTTTGGTCATGGTAGTTCCGCAAAGCGATGTTTCGGTATGGGTGTTGCCAACGAATGGAGCGATGTCGTTTTTGAAACGGTCTTCAATCGGACCATACATCCTTCCACTGGCTGTCCAATCGGCATACAACAATTGCTGTTTGCCATAAGGGGTTTGGAATTCCAATTGGTTTCCGATGACATGCTGACGAAAAGTGGCGAAGTAGGATTCGAGTTTCATTCCTGAGGTATTGGGAATGCAAAACTAAACGCTTCCTGAATCCCGTGAAACCTCGATAGAGGGAAAAATTTCATTGACTTGGAAACCCAAGTAAATCAATGTGGCAATTTATCCATGAATCGGGCATAGACCCATACCCCCAGAATTGCGGAAATCAGCACCAGGACCATGTGCAGATAACCCGCGCCGAATAAGGCGTAGATGGGTGCAGGACAAGCGCCTGTCATGGCCCAGCCAAAACCAAACAATATACCTCCGAACAATTGCGCTTTCCATTGCAAAGGTTTTTGTTGCAGGTTTATGGTTTCGCCTTGAATGGATTTTATCTGAAACCGTTTGATGAGTTGAACGGATACAACCCCCACCATCACTGCCGATCCGATGACACCATACATGTGAAAACTTTGGAAATGAAACATCTCCTGAATGCGAAACCACGAAACCACTTCTCCTTTGATGAGGATGATTCCGAACAATGTTCCGATGATTAAGAAAAGCAGATTACGCATGTCAGAAGAGATAAGGATAAACGAAATGAGTAATGGCCAAACCACCGATGAAAAAACCAATCACGGCAATCAAAGAGGCTAAGCTGAGCAAAGACAATCCCATGATGGCATGACCTGCAGTGCACCCGTTGGCCCAGCGTGTTCCAAAGCCAACAAGAAAACCACCAAGTATCAACAATACCAATCCGCTTGCATTGCTGAAATTGAACAATGAAAGCGGTTGCAGTTTGGAATAGTCCGAAAAGCCTTGTTCGGATAATGTTTGTTTTGCTGCATCGGATAATGCAATCGGTTCAGGATTTTCGAGCAGAACGCCTCCAATACATCCGCCAAGCACAATACCTGCTGCCAAAAACAACATCCATGATTCTTTTTTCCAATCGTATTGAAAGAATTTTAATCCGGATGGAATACATGCTGCACAGATGTGACGAAAAGTGGTGGAGATTCCGAAATGACGATTGGCCAGAATGAGTAAAGCTGGAACCATCAAACCGATGAGCGGTCCGCTGATGTACCAAGGCCAGGGTTGACTAAGTAATTCTTTCATAACATGGATTGTAAGGGCAAAAATAGGAAAGTAGGCTCTTCTATTTTAATATTCTACCGATTTAATAGATTAATTACCCCATGCGATTCAAGCATGAAAACAAAAAAGGGAACAACCGAAGTCATTCCCTTTTTCATTTGGGTTAATGGGTTTTTTATTTCAAAGTCGATGGACAAACATAATTTGTTTTGGCAATGTCCGTTTTCAGCATCGCATCAAATCCGCCAATCACATCGATGATGTTGGTGTATCCGTTGGCTTGTAAAATCGACAGCGCAATCATACTGCGGTAGCCGCTTTTACAATGCAAGTATTGTGTAGTTGTTGTATCCAGATCATGCAAATGTTCATTGATGTAATCCAAAGGAAATGATAAAGCACCTTCGGCATGTTCGGCAGAAAATTCTCCCGGTTTGCGCGCATCAATGATTTTAGGTTGGCTAATTTTCGATAATTCTTCTGCGGTGATTTGTTTGATGGACGAAGTGGCTTTTCCGGCAGCAATCCAGGCATCTATACCTCCTTTGAGGTAACCTGCGCAATGGTCGTAACCCACACGTGCAAGACGCGTTACGGCTTCTTTTTCGCGACCTTCCTCAACAATTAAAACGATGGTTTGGTTGAGGTCTTTAATGAGGGCTCCTACCCAAACGGCAAACTGACCGTCTAATCCGATAAAGATCGATCCGGGAAGATGCGCTTTGGCAAATTCTTCCTTTTTACGCAAGTCAAGAATCAATGCCCCATCAGCGAGCTTTTGAGCAACATCATCAACCGTTAAAGCAACGTTTCCGCGGTTCAGCACAGCGTCAAAACTATCGTAACCACCTTTGTTCATCGCTGCGTTTTTGGCAAAATATTGCGGTGCAGGAAGTATGCCTGTAGTGAGTTCAGTGATGAATTCTTCTCGCGAAATATTTTGTAGCGCATAGTTCGATTTTTTCTGCTCACCCAAAGTCGACCACGTTTCTTTGCTGATGTTTTTTCCGCATGCAGAACCCGCGCCGTGACCGGGATATACGATGACATCATCCGAAAGTGTCATGATTTTTTTGCGCAAAGAATCATACAACATTCCGGCGAGATCCTTTTCGGTGAGGTCAGATTTTACCGCTAGATCCGGACGACCAACATCGCCAATAAACAAGGTATCACCGGTAAAAATCGCGTAATCTTTTCCGTTTTCATCTTTAAGCAAATACGTGGTAGATTCCATCGTATGACCGGGAGTATGCAATACGGTGAGCGAAATTTTTCCAATTTTCAGGACTTCACCATCCTGTGCTACATGACAAGTAAAATCAGGGTTTGCGGTTGGTCCGTACACAATGGTTGCGCCGGTTTTTTTGGCGAGGTCAACATGACCCGATACAAAATCAGCGTGAAAATGAGTTTCAAGAATGTATTTGATTTTCGTTCCCTTGGAAGCCGCTAATTCAAGGTAAGGATCTGTTTCGCGCAATGGATCAATGATCACTGCTTCTCCTTCAGATTCGATATAATAAGCTGCTTCGGCAAGGCAATTGGTATATAATTGCTCGACTTTCATGTTTTCCGGTTTTAAGTAAAGATAATCAATAATGTAATTTGCCCCATCATAGCTGGGTTGCAGGGTTTGTGTTTGCTTCAGCCTTAGCTCTTCTGGCCTCTTCTTTTTTGGCCATCTCTTCTTTCTCTTTTGTGGTTAATTCCACGCCCTTATAACCGATGAAAAAATTTCCCCAAATGATTTTGGAAAGCATGAACAAAAAAGGTCCACCTACAATCAATGTGGCTATGATTAAAGAGATGTAAGTCACTGTTGATGCTTCAGGATAAAGGATGATTGTCGCCACATAAACCGTCACAAACGTCGCCACGGCAAGTGCATAAGCTACATACATGGCTCCGTAATAAAAGCCCGGTTCAAGCATGAGTTTGCGGTGACAAACTTCACAACGTTCGTGGATTTCGCCGGCTTTGGCCAAATTATAAGGATTGCGCGATAGAAAGAACTCTCCTTCATGACAGTGTGGACATTTACGGTTCACAATGCTGTACATTTTTGTTCCTTTCTTAAACATCATAACTAAGGTTTTAGTTGAAAAAAATCTGTTGGGTTAACATGCATAATCCGACAATCAGAACAAACAAGCCAAATGCAGGTTTGAGCTTTGCGCCGGGAATTTTTTTGGAAAGACGAAGTCCTAATAGTATACCACTTACCGAAAGTGCCACAATACTGAACAACAGCGTCCAGTTGACATCGATACCCGATTGCAGTCCGCCTAAAAATCCAAGACACGAATTCAGCGTAATGATCACCAATGATGTTCCAATGGCTTTTTTCATCGGCAGTTTTGCAAACACCACAAGTGATGGAATGATCAGGAAACCTCCGCCCGCACCAACCAATCCTGCAAGAAAACCGACACTTAAGCCAACAATCATTATCAGCAAATAGCGGTAACGTTCCGTGCTTTCGTAATCATCCTGACGAATCACCTTACTGGGTTTAATCATGGAGTAGGATGACAAAATCATCAGAATAGAAAACAAAACCAAAATGGCCATGTCCTTGCTGATGGTGGTTCCAAACACCGGAATTTCACCCGGAATCGGAGGGAAGATGTATTTTTTGGTGTAATAAACAGATACAATACTGGGTAATCCAAATACCATCACTGAGCGAAAACTCACAAAATTATTGCGCAAATAACCAATGGCACCAACCAATGAAGTGCTGCCAACAATAAAA
>JBIKKU010000291.1:0-4197 GCA_044360245.1 Flavobacteriales bacterium
GCTGTTGCTCGGTTTTTTGTCGGATATTTTCGACGGTATTCTCGCACGTAAATACAAGGTTTCAACCCTAAAATTCCGGAAGGCCGACAGTTGGGTAGATCTGTTTTTCTGGTGCTGTATGGCATTGGTTTTACTTATGCTTCGGCCTTCTGTTTTTCATTCTTGGAGTCTTTGCATTGTACTTTTTGCAGCGGTTGAATTGTACATTCAGTTGCTCGGAAAAATTCGATTCGGGAAGTAGGTTTCGGTGCATTCTTTGTTTTCCAAAATGTGGAGCGTCTTCCTTTTTGTAGTCATCGAAATCCTTTTGTATTCCGAGCACGATCACGGATTGTTGTTCTATGTTTTTATTTCGGGAATACTCGCGCAAGCCGAAGCCATTGTAATATTACTTCTTTTGAAATGGCCGGAGAGTGATATTCGCGGAATAGGACAAGTATTGCGCCACCGCAAGGGACTACCGCTCAAGCGAAGTATTTTACTCAATGGATAAAAACAAAAATCCCGGCAATTCACCGGGATTTTTTATGCTGTAATGTTTCATCTGAATTATAGTCCAACCACAATCTCCTGTGGATCTCTTCCGTTGAAAAGCATTTTGGATGGATTCTCGAGCATCTCTTTAACTTTCACCAGGAAGGATACAGATTCCTTACCGTCGATGATGCGGTGATCGTAAGAAAGTGCAACGTACATGATCGGACGAATTTCAACACGACCTTCAATGGCTACAGGACGCTCAACGATATTGTGCATACCTAAAATTGCAGATTGCGGAGGATTGATAATGGGTGTAGAAAGCATGGAACCAAATACACCACCATTGGTGATGGTAAATGTACCACCGCTCATATCGTCGATAGAAAGTTTTCCATCGCGCGCTTTGAGTGCCAGATTTTTGATACCGTTTTCAATTTCAGCGATGCTCATCACTTCGGCATTACGCAGCACAGGTACCATCAATCCTTTCGGAGTTGAAACAGCAACACCTATATCGCAATAGTTGTTGAAGACCATTTCATCACCGTCGATAAATGCATTAACGGCAGGATAGTGCTTAAGTGCAATGGTAACGGCTTTGGTGAAGAAGCCCATGAAGCCAAGACCTACACCGTTTTTCTCCTGGAATTTGTCTTTGTATTTTTTGCGCAAATCCATGATCGGTTTCATGTCCACTTCATTGAATGTAGTGAGCATGGCCGTTTCGTTTTTCACGCTAACCAAACGCTCTGCGATTTTCTTGCGGAGTGTGGTCATTTTCTTACGCTCCTGGTCGCGACCGCCACCAAATGCAGGCTCGTTGAAATTAAATCCTGCAGTGAGTTGTGCGTTCACATCTTGCTTGGTAATACGTCCGCCGGGACCACTGCCTTTGATTTGTTGTGAACTTAATCCTTTTTCGTCCATCAGTTTTTTCGCTGCAGGAGAAGCATGTCCGCTTGCATAAGATTTCTCTTGTGCAACAGGCATTGGATTAGGAGCGGGTTCGTTTTTCTTTTCTTCTTTTTTGGCTTCCTCTTTTTTCGGTGCTTCCGTTTTAGGTTTGGCCTCGCCTTGTTTGCTGGAATCCACAGCGCATATAACCTGACCAACCTTTACGGTGTCGCCTTCTGCAGCCATGATTTTTAACTGACCACTTTCTTCAGCATTAACGGTAAGTGTGGCTTTATCGGAATCAATCTCACAGAGCTCTTCGTCTTTTTCAACGAAATCTCCGTCGGCTTTGATCCAACGGGCAATGACAACTTCTGTAATGGATTCTCCCGGGCTTGGAACTTTGTGTTCGATGATGGCCATATTGAATGTTTTTTGGTTGTTTTAATTTGGCGTTTCCTGAAGTTGTATAACCTTGGTCACTACCGCATTCATTAGTTATTTAACAGATTCTTTTTTCGTTTTTTTCTTAGCGTCTTCGTGCGTTTCAATGTTTCCGAAAACTTTCGCTAAAATTTGCTCGCTTTGTTCATGGTGCATTTTCGCATAACCTGTTGCGGGACTTGCACTTTCTTTTCTTCCTGCAAAAGTCAGCGGAATGTGTCTGAGTTTTTTCATCACAAAGGTGTAAGCGCCCATGTTTTCAGGTTCTTCCTGCACCCACATTACTTCTTTTGCGTTTTTGTATTGCGCAAGAATGGCATCGATTTGTTTTTGCGGGAAAGGATACAATTGTTCTACACGCACAAAAGCAATATCGTTCGATTCAACTTGTGCTTTGCGTTCCATCAATTCGTAATAAATTTTACCGGAGCACAATACCACTTTTTTCACATCCGCAGCTTTCACCGAAGTATCGTCAATCACTTCACGGAAACCTCCGGTGGTAAAGTCTTTCAGCGATGATACGCAGGCAGGATAACGCAATAATTTTTTCGGGGTGAAGCAAATCATTGGTTTGCGGAAATCGCGTTTCAATTGACGACGCAATGCGTGGAATTGATTGGCGGGAGTTGTTGCATTGATGATTTGCATGTTGTTTTCGGCACACATCTGAAGGAAACGTTCCATGCGCGCAGAGGAGTGCTCAGGACCTTGACCTTCATAACCGTGTGGCAACAACACAACCAATCCGTTCATTCTTCTCCATTTGTATTCGGCAGAAGAGATGTATTGGTCAACGATAATTTGCGCTCCATTGAAGAAGTCTCCGAATTGTGCTTCCCAAATGGTGAGTCCGTTTGGTGATGCCATGGCGTATCCGTATTCAAATCCGAGTACAGCATATTCCGAAAGCAATGAATTGAAAATGCGCAATTCTCCTTTTGCACCGATGTTGTTAAGCGGAGTGTATTCTTCTTCTGAATCTTCCACTTTAACGACTGCGTGACGGTGAGAGAATGTTCCGCGTTCTACATCCTGACCGCTGAAACGAACATGGTGTCCATCCTGCATCAATGTGGCATAAGCCATCAACTCACCCATGGCCCAATCGTACTGGTCATTGGCAATCATGTTTTTGCGGTCTTCAAATAATTTTTCAATCTTATTGAAGAACTTTTTATCCTTTGGAAGATCAACGATTTTATTCGCGATTTCAAGGAATTTCTTTTTATCGATGGAAGTGTCGGGTGACTGATCGAATGCATCCGGTCCGGCAATTTTTACACCTGACCAATACCCTTCGAGGAAAGAAGTAATTTTTGCGCGTTCGGTTTGTTTCGCCTCATTGAGCATGCCTTCGAGCAGGTCTTTGAAACCTTTCTCCATTTCTTTGGCCATGCTTGCTTCGATGCTTCCTTGTTCAATTAATTTCTGAACGTAAATCTCGCGTGGATTTTGATGGCGCTGAATGGCTTTGTAAAGAATAGGCTGTGTGAAGCGTGGTTCATCACCTTCGTTGTGTCCGTATTTACGGTAGCAAAGAATGTCAATGAACACATCACGGTGGAATTTCTGACGGAATTCCATGGCGAGTTTTGCCACAAAAACAACAGCTTCAACATCATCACCGTTCACGTGGAATACAGGTGACAAAGTTACTTTTGCGATATCGGTACAATAGGTTGATGAACGCGCATCGAGGTAATTGGTCGTAAATCCTACCTGATTGTTCACCACCAGATGCACAGTTCCACCCACTTTATAGCCATCGAGTTGTGCCATCTGCACTACTTCGTAAACAACACCCTGACCGGCAACAGCGGCATCTCCGTGAATTAAAATCGGACACACTTTGCTCAAGTCACCATTGTGGATGTTGTCCATTTTTGCGCGGATGATTCCTTCTACAACAGGATCAACCGTTTCCAAATGCGATGGATTTGGAGTAAGCGAAATATGAACTTTATTTCCTTTGTTCGACAACTGATCGGATGAATAACCGAGGTGGTATTTTACATCACCATCAAAAAGGGAATCTTCCGAAAGACGTCCTTCGAATTCAGTGAAAATATCTTTGTAGGTTTTGTTGAGGATGTTCGCCAAAACATTCAATCTTCCGCGGTGCGCCATACCCAGAACGAAATCCTGAATTCCGCTGTCGGAGCCTGATTCCATGAGCATGTCAAATGCAGGAATAAGCGCTTCACCACCTTCGAGAGAGAAACGTTTTTGTCCAACAAATTTTGTAGCCAAAAAGTTTTCGAAAACAACAGCCTGATTGAGTTTGTTGAGAATGGTTTTCTTCTCCTCAATGGAAAATTGAGGTGTGTTTTTGGAACCTTCCATTTTTTCCTGCAACCAGGAAACAACTTCAGGATT